>JAJFUH010000078.1 GCA_021372535.1 bacterium | reverse complement strand
TCGAGAAGGAGGCGAAACGGTGTCAGAACATCGTTCAGGGACTCCTCGATTTCGCCCGCGAGCGTGAACCGAAAACAGAGGAAATTATTGTAAACGATATTCTGGAAAAAACCATAAATATTTTCGAGAACCAGCCATTATTTCATAATATTCAGGTGGTTAAAAATTACCAGTCCGATCTGCCGGTTATCATGGCTGATCTCGCGCAGATACAGCAGGTCTTTGTGAATATCATCATGAATGCGGCCGACGCGATGAACGGCAAGGGGACACTGACAATCAGCACGAAATCCGAGAAACAGCTCGATACCATTGAGATCGGTTTCACCGATACGGGTATCGGGATACCTCCCGAAAATCTCGACAGAATTTTCGAGCCGTTCTTTACGACAAAAGGAGTCGGTCATGGAACAGGGCTCGGTCTGTCCATCAGCTACGGCATTGTTCAGGGTCACGGCGGAACGATAAAGGTTTCCAGCCAGGTCGGAAAGGGAAGCGCTTTTACTATAAACCTGCCAAAAATCAAGGAGCGCGCCTGATGTCTTTTTCGGCAAACATCCTTATTATCGATGATGACGAGTCCATTCGCATCGGATGCCTCCAGACACTCACCGAAGAGGGTTACAGAGTGCAGGCGGTCGATAACGGGTATAAAGGACTCGAGCTGACCCGGAAGGAATCGTTCGATGTTATCCTTCTGGATTTGAAAATGCCGGGAATATCCGGTATCGATGTTTTGAAAAAGCTCCGGGAAGATGATCCGAATTCCATTGTGATAATGATTACCGGATACGCCAAGATCGATTCTGCCGTGCAGACAATCAAGCTCGGTGCATACGATTATCTCCCCAAGCCGTTTACCGCTGAAAATCTGATCTCGGCCGTAAAAAAAGCCGTATCGTACCGGCAGCAGATTCTTGAAGAAGCCTGTATGCTTCTGTCCAAAGCGGAAGAATCGACATCGGATTCTATCATAGGCCGGTCGAACGAGATAAAAAAAGTTGTCATGCTTATAAACAAGGTGGCGTCGACCGACTCGACCGTGCTTGTTACCGGGGAAACCGGTGTCGGGAAAGAGCTCGTGGCCCGTACGATACACCGGCTGAGTAAAAGACGGGAAAAACCTTTTGTGGTAGTTGATTGCGGGGTGCTGGTAGAATCACTCTTCGAAAGCGAATTGTTCGGCCATACAAGGGGATCATTCACCGGCGCCACAGAGACCACACAGGGTAAATTTGAACTGGCTAACGGAGGTACTATTTTCCTCGACGAGATTGCAAATATCAGCATCAATATGCAGTCACGTCTCCTGCGCGTCATCCAGGAACAGGAAATTTCTAAAATCGGCAGCATGGAAAAGCTTAAAGTGGATGTACGGATTATTTCCGCAACCAACAAAAACCTTCAGAATGCGATACGGAACGGTACATTCCGCGAAGACCTTTTTTACCGTTTTAATGTATTCCCCATCCATGTGCCTCCTCTTCGTCAGCGCAGGGATGATATTCTTCCCCTTGCCCATTATTTTCTGAAGGGTTTCAATACCCGCAAAAAAAAGGCCGTGACAAAATTTTCCGGAGATGCAATGCAATTCTTTGAAAATTACGACTGGCCTGGAAATGTCCGTGAGTTGAAAAACGCCGTTGAATGCGCCATGGTGAACTGTGAGGGGAACATGATCGGCTTGAACGACCTCTCATTCAATGACGAGGCGATCCGCCAGCACACAGGTATACGCGAAGACGGCTCTCTTGCCGAGCTCGAGAAAAATGAAATCACCAAAACACTCAGGCAGTTTGACGGGCATAAATCCAAAGCCGCAGATTATCTCGGTATCAACCGCAAAACCCTCCGTGAAAAAATCCGTAAGTACGGACTTGATCTGTAACTCCGGTTTCCCTGATGATATTCAATAAACCTCCCCGCCAATGCTTCATGCGATAATTTCAGACTTTCGCTTCTTTTAATCGATACCGATAAATCTCAAGTTACCGGCCTTAACAAATTTCATTTCAAATCATTAAGCCCGGCCTGTCCACAAAATTAAATAGAACACGGATTTTCGCGGATTTTTTTTTATATCTTTTTTATATGTCAACGTTTAATAATTGCTAATGATAGTACAAATAATATGTTATATGGATTTGTGTCTTTGTGTCTTCGTGGTTAAATATTTTCATGAATAATCACGGTTAGTTACAATAAACCGGAAAGTCGAGATCATATAACCGTCACCCTTATTGTTTTGCATGGATCATGACCGCGCTGTCTGCCGGAATGACAACCGACACACCGCTTCCGGATAATTTACCTGCATCGAGCATTACCGGTGCTGCTCCGCCGAGAATCTCTCCGAAATGCACCGCTGACAATGCAGAGGGCAGAGCTTTAGGATCGATCCTGCAGGTTACCGTCTTCGGCCCGGGATTGAAATTGCCCAGGAGGATATACGCCTCGCCAGAACGGCTATAGACCGCCGATGGGCAGTCGGCGCCTTCCACGGTCACCGCTTTGTTCCGCCAGTCCTCGAACCGGTATTGTTCCACATCGCCAAGGGGACGGAGGATGGTGTAGAGCTCTTTCGCTTCCGGGCTTGCAGGCCAGGGAGCCACTCCGGTCAGGAGCGTTTCGAGGGCAAGGAGACGGTGCAGTCGTTTGGGCGCATCGGGGTCAATGGTGCCGTAACCGATCACACCTCGTGACCGGGCGCCAGCGAAGTTCCACTCGAGGGGGAGCTCGTCGATCGGAGGCACTCCTTCCGAGAGCTTCCCGTATCCCCATTCCATCCCGACCACATAATCGGAAAAGTTTTCGGTGACGAACATCGGGGTCATGGTATTGTGAACAATAATCATGCCGTCGGGGCCGACCCGCTCACGGGTCCATTCCATGAGATCGATGAGCTCGTCTATGTCCCAGTGACCGGTGGGCGAAAGCGCCAGAGTTCCCAGTCCCCGGTCCGGCGAAATTCCATTGGAGGTTTTCCCAATGTGGAGGGGATTGTTACAGTATAGTGCCACATTCCAATCGAAGTAAACGCCGTCAAGTTTGTGATTTTTCAGAACACGGTCGATGGAAAATTTCAGATAATCCAGCCATCCTGATTTCAGGCACATCTGCGCTCCGAACTCGTCCTTTCCGTATTTATTGTGAAGGAGCTTACCCGAATCATCCGGCTTTCTTCCCCATTCCTCGCCATGTTTCCGGAACGCATCTGTCGAAGGGTGCAACTCCTTGTTGGAAAAATAGGTAGCCGTCCTGATCCCGTACTTATGGCAGAGCGCGAGCACTTCGTCATACTTTTTCATATCTTCGGGAGGATAAGGCGGATAGGAACCATCCCTCCAGAAGTTGCCGTCGCCGGTGTAATCGCCGTCGTTATGACAGTGAGCTGTGCGTATACCGGAATCGGCCCACTGTTTTATCTCCGCTTCCGATACCCATTTACTCTCGTTACGGTTGAATGCGGTATGAAGCCAGGGTTTGTTTGCATGACCTTCAAGAATGGAAAAACCGATATAATAGTCGAAAGCATACATGCCTTTGAGCGCCACCGAACCGGGGATGTTCAGCGGGCTGACGGTAACTGTTACTCCCAGCGGGCGCGTGGAGGCTCCGACAGAGCAGTACCCGTTACCGGGTATACCGGTAAGCTGGTAATCCCACTGTGAGAGGTCATCCGATACGAACCACTCTATACCTTCGATTCCCTGATCGGCAAGAACCAGGTACCGGGGAACGAACCGGGTCTGGAGAGGAGGGTCAAAGTGAGTTCCCGCCCGCATCATCCTCCACTGGCAAACTCCGAAACCGGAGGGGCTCATTCCCTCCTGTTCGTTTATATTCTGACGGTAGCCGTACTGGCTGAGTCCGGGATCGAATATGGTGGAAAGCACCGTTATCCGTCCCGTTTTCACCGGAGTATCCGGGAAAAGGAATTCACGGTGGATTTTCACATACCCCCAGCGGTACTCGTATCGAGTCTTTACCCGGATACCGGCGTCTTTACCGTCCCGGTCGAGGAGAGGGCAGTCTATGGTTACTGTCACATAGTTGCCGTTTTTCGTGTAAGCAACCGTTGGGTTTGCATTGTTGAGATCGCTGAAAGTCCCGCCGGAAACCTGCACACTCGTTTCCAACGGCTGGAGGAGCACGTTCCCGGCCCGTCCGTATGTGTACCTGACCGCATCGAGCGCTCCCCCCTTTTTCATGTTGTGCTGAACGGTGTAAAAAGGAGTGGAGAGGGTCAGAATACCCGCACTGTCATCCCGCTGAACACTGTACTCCTGCGGATAGCGCCCTGAAATATTTTTGGAGGATTGCGCATGCGAAAAACAAGAAAAAACCACAAAAAAGCAGGCGGTTAAGACAAAAAAAAGTCGATTCTGAAACATTTCGGGAAACATGGCTGTCCCTTTCATGCTATGTGCTGTTTGTTTACCTTTTCCTTATAAAAAATAATAATATCATATGCTTATTTGTAAATAAATATCACCGCTTTCACGAAATATTTCAAGTGTATTTTTATTCAATAACCGATTTAACTTTTAAGATACTACGGGGCTGAACCTCAAAATTCACAAATCAGACACATAACAGCCCATACATTAAAAGAACAAAGAATGATTTAAGAATTACACTTTAAGATTTACGATTCAGAGAGGACTATCAAACTTAATCGTAATTATTCGTGGTCCTTTTAAGAGGGCTGTGAAAAAGTATATTTTTCACGAGCCCGATAATGAAATGTATTGTTTCGGTGCTGTCAAGGGCATGTAAATCAGCACTTCGTGCCGACCCTTGACAGCTTATATCCACACTTACAGACTTTATCACAA
>JAJFUH010000077.1 GCA_021372535.1 bacterium | reverse complement strand
CGGAACAAAGATAACCAAATCACCCCAGGTGTTAAGCACAGTCATAACGGGGGTGCAGGAAGCAGTGGGCCGTCAGGCGACAGTCAACATAGCCTACGACCCGAGCCTCGTCGATTCCAAGTACGACAGTAACCCGGTGCTGGCTATTTTCGGCGAGCTCGACCTGACCCTGATTGTGAGAATCGTGCTGAGCCTCCTGGCGATTCTTTTCACGTATGACGCCATCGTGGGGGAACGTGAACGCGGAACGCTCAAGCTGAGCCTGTCGAATCGCGTGCCCCGAGACCGTCTCATTCTCGGCAAGACCATCGGCGGATTTATCAGCCTGATGGTTCCCCTCGTGATACCGTTTGTGATCGGCCTCATCATACTGCTCGTGTATCCCGATCTCGCATTTACCGGCCAGGACTGGATACGGATGGGCTTTATTTTCCTGCTGTTCATTCTTTACCTTTCTGTCTTTTTTACCCTCGGACTCATGGTTTCGGCGCTGACAGGAAGGTCTTCGAGCAGCCTCTTCATTCTCCTGTTCGCATGGGTGACATTCATATTCGTCATTCCGAAGACTGCTGTCATTGCGGCGGGTCTCATCAATCCGATTCCCTCGGCGCACGAAGTGACCGCTCAAAAAGATGCATTTCTACAGGAAATTCAGGGTTCGGCACAAAAAGAGGTTCAGGAATGGATAAAGAATAACCCGAAGGGTGCACAGGAGGATGTCAAGGAGTGGCAGGAAAAGTTCAGAAAGTACATCGAGGATTTTCAGCAGAACGCAACCGCCAGAATCGACACAAAAAATTCCGATCTCGAACGTGAGTACCAGTCCAAGCGCCACCGTCAGCAGATGCTCGCGATGGTGCTGTCACGGATTTCTCCGGCATCGGCGATGACATTCGGCGCCATGAGCATGGGCAAGACCGGTATCCAGGAGCACGAGCGGTTCCTGAATTCCATCAAGACCTACAAACCGGTTTTCACCAAGTGGGCGAACGCGAAGATGATGCAGAATATCAATTTCAGCAATCCCTCCCAGCAGGTAAAGCCGGATATCAGCGACATGCCTCCGCACGAATTCAAGCCGATGAGCCTGCGGGAGTCGCTTATGCTCGCGATCCCCGATTTTGCGGTGATGGCGCTCATGATCATCGTCTTTTTCACCGGGGCGTTCGTTTCATTTTTACGGTACGATGTGCGGTAATGCACAAAGATAAAAAAGGGGTCTAATGACAGTGATAATTGAATTATAAACAATGAGTTATTCAGATTTGCAGATGGTTCCGGGAATTGCCCGGGGAGGGTTTCAAAATGACAGGGTTATGCCCTTTGTCAGTTACCGCCGCCCGTTTTCTCCTGTTATGTCCCGTTTTCCTTTCTCCCGCAATGTCACGCGGAGAATCTCGCCGGGACGCCAGAGGCGCATGCGCGGTCCCCATGTTCCCGTACCACGACAGACAATGACCGTCATGCCGTCCACGTCATACCGTCCCTCAAGCAGCGGGTATTCCCGACGGACCAGATAGCCGAACGGCCAGATCTGCCCTCCATGAGTATGGCCGCAGAGCATCAGGCCGACACCGAGGTTCGCCGCTCTGTCGGTCTGCCAGGGTTTATGGGAGAGAAAAATAGTTAAGCCCGGAGGCCGTTCTGCGAGCGCCTGCGAAACGGGGTCTCTGCCATAGCCGGGATACTGTCTGGCGGTGAGATTCTCCACTCCTGCCAGAATGAAACCGGGCCGGAGCTCAGCCCATGAGTTGCGGAGCTCTCTAAAACCTGCATCCCTGAACAGCGATATGCCTGCATTGTTACGACCATGGAAATCGTGGTTGCCGGAAACCGCCCAGACGCCCAGAGGCGCGGAAATGCTGTTGAAAACCGGAAGGAGTTCCCTCTGTGATCCGCCATGCCCTTCAATAATATCCCCCAGCAGGAGCACGAGGTCCGGATGCTGCTCCCGAACCTGGTCGACCCGGGCCTCCAGCCATCGTTTGCCGATCAGTGAGCCGAGATGCAGGTCTGACATGGCAATGATTACCATACCGTTCATCTCATCGGGAAGTCCGGAAAGATATACTTCATATTTTTGTACCACCGGCGGCCTCATGCCCTGAACAATCGCGATAACAGAAAGAATTCCTCCCGCAATAAGGGCCAGACCCCGCAGTGATGGCGCCAGCCGGGGCAGGAGAAAACCGAACCCGGTGATGATATCCATCGAAAGAAGGGAAACGAATATCAGGAATAACACGGCCATCCAGTCCATGCCGAGCAACTCCAGTATCACTGCGAGGGTGCCCGTGCCGCCGTGGCCGAAAACACGGCCCAGGTAAAAAACCGCCCAGAGGCCCACGCCTGCCGCGATGTTGTATTTCCGGTGAACATGCCGTTTCAGAAACGGCATGGTGGATGCCCGCCAGAAGACGTAAACGTGCATCAATGTGATAATGGATGTAAGAATGATTCCGAACACATACACTCCCTGCGCATGACACTGCATTACGCGAGTCGAGCGATTAAAAAAGTATTTTATTCAGTTTACTTACAACGGACAATTAGAGCCATTCAAATTAAAGCAATAATAAAAAAACGGAGTATTTCCGGAGAAAATTCATAAAGCTAACAGATTGATTTAATTAAGAAGATAGGTTCTTCTCCAATTTAGCTGGTGAGAATTTCAATTTAGTCTGCGTAACTTATTAATATACGAGTTGATGCATCCGAAGTATATTGTCAACTATTCATAAGAAATATAGAAATATAACTTACGTTATTCAGAGACTCTATTTTGTCTGTCAAGCCTCAGCCAAAGGCTGACTTGCCTGGGCTTGACAGACAACAGCTCAACAAATTCCAATATAGGGATGGATTGAGAAATTTTTCTCAATCCATCCGATATAAGTGATTATTTCCACCAGTTTTTTTGGAGAATATCCCGTTTTGTTATCATATTTAATAATTCTCTTTATTTTAACATTTTATAGTTAATTGCTTCATATTTTCAATAATACAGCCAATACACTTTGAATTGTCCCTTAGAATTGTATTCAAGAGATGGGAATGGCAATTTTATAAAAGTCATTCCCTGCAAAACAGTTTTCATGAACTTGGATTTGGTTTCTATTTTTGTCCAATCAATATCAAGGGATAAAAGGTATTGACGGTAACGTGTTGTGTTTGGGATTTCAACTCCATTATAATTTGAAATGTTCGAATATTCACCATACATACCATTAGCACCATAGCCAACTGCAATATTTAACCACGGTGGCAATTGTTTTTTAAAGACGAATCTGTTTACAGGTATTGAAAGCCAGTATGTATGACCATTATAATCCTCTAAAAGGCGATCCAATGTTGTTGTTCCTAAAAAACCATTAGCTTTGGCGGAATAGTATGATTCCCAATAGCTAAACTTATATTTCATGGTTTGCTCGTTAAATAATAATTCCTGCCCGATCACAAGACCCGAGCCTATGGCATTTGCTGCCATATCTCCCCATGAAAAGCCCCATCCCTCATGTATACCATCCATAATTTCTATAGGTGTCTGAAGAATAAAACCAAGAGTACCACCATAAATGAGAGCTTTGTTTTTTGTTAATCCTGAATTAAGTAAACTCTTGTAAGCTATATAGCTTTCCAAATATGATCCATAAGTGTGTCCAAATTTATCAACCTGTAAATATCCTTTATTGTCATTATAAAAATGGAATGGTACTATTTCCCGGTCTTTATACCATGTTTTTTGAAGGATAAACAATGCAGTAACGTAGTAAGCCCCCTCATAAGCTATAGCTTTATACAATGTCCGCTTTTTTACCTTGCTTGAATCAGGTATTGATTTACTTTCCTGGGTATCTGCAGCCAAAGGGAAAATGCTGAAGAAGATTAACATTATCTGAATAATTCGTTTCAACATTTCGATATTATTTGTGCCATTAGTCTGTTTTGTATTAATACAAATATGATGTATTTCCATTTTCAATATTTCTCGCCAAATTCTGACCTGCTCCATTATCAGGTCTACTATGAAAGTTAATCATGGCACCAAGTTTTTGGCTGCTGTTGTTATCGGTTCCGCTCTACTTCACCTCACAATAACAGCGGGATGACTATCTTTCTAAGCGGTACAATGAATTGGGATAGGTCAGTTGTTAGGCACCGATACTTTATATATTGTCTGAATGCTTCACCAGCGATATATGTATCAAAGAACTTTTGAAATTTTGTTACCATGCCGGCTTTTAATTGTGACCATATGGACAAAGTCCGATTCATAGGTTTTACCTGTTGATATCACAAGACACTTCATGTATCCTACAACGGCAGCTGAATCATGATCTGCCGGCATCTTTCTTGGCTCCAACACCAGGATGTCTTCGGTTTGCCGTCCAATGTTCAACCATTCCAGGAAACCTTGATGCCCATGCCGGATGCCTGCTGCCGGATTGAATGGATTTGCTGGCTCTCCCCATTCAACATCAGGACTGAGCAATCCAACAATTGTATTAATATCTCGTTTGGTAAACGCAGAATATAGGTGCTGAACAATTTTTTATGTTTTCTTCATGAAGATTCATACTGTTATTCTTTATTGTTTTTTTCACCACCTAATGCTGGGAATAACAGGTTTTACCAAACGAAAACATTAATCAATCAAAATCGAAATTGACATGACCGTATCGTGAAAACCCAACTGCATATATCTGGCATAATAACTGTTACTTCGCGGTGATACAATTGAATTTTGAAAACGATACTTTATTGCACATAAATCAAGCTCATTCATGATTATCCATCCAGTGGTGCTCGCCTAACGTTTATATGCGCCATTGTATCTGTTTCATTTACAAATTCTAAGTAGAAATGAATTGATTTCAAGATGTTCATAACATAATGTTCAATTATTATCAAGTCCATTTTATTTCATGTTTCAGATAGCTGAGGGTGTATAAGATAGGTTGTTTGCCTATATATTATTTCGGATAGAACGATTTCGGTGTTTTGCAGGTTAACATAGAGCCTTGGGG
The DNA here is from genome assembly GCA_021372535.1 of bacterium. Taxonomy (NCBI): domain Bacteria; species bacterium. The sequence goes on along the minus strand of JAJFUH010000077.1, from coordinate 20,085 downwards.
TTAAAACAAGAGATAGTTATCTTAATCTGTTTCCCGGTAACCGAACCTGATAAAGAGTCAGTATTCGGGGTTCACCTAACGCGGGTGCATAGCTGTCTCTGGTATGTTTTCTTTCTCAAGGTAACCTAACGAAGGCAATACAGGTGTTTTTCAGGATATAACTCTGAGGTAAAGTTATAAAAACAAAAAAAGAACCATCAAGAATAATGGTTCGTCAGTGTCAAAAGTGAAATATTACAACTCTATTATAAACAATGTGTTACAAATATGGCTCCGGTGGTAGGACTCGAACCTACAACTTAGCGGTTAACAGCCGCTCACTCTGCCATTGAGTTACACCGGAACCCAGCAGTTAATAAGACCTATAATTTAAAAAAATGACTTCGTGAAGTCAACATAATATTTCGTATCAATTGCCTTTAACCGTACATTTTCCCGTTTCCCGATACGATGATCCTCCTTCATGTCCCGGGTGCGTCACCCATGTCGAAGTAAAGCGGAAAGGCGCTCTTTTAAATCCTGTTCATGCCTGAAAAGCTCCGTTTTCTTTGCCTTGTCGGTCTCCTGCGAAATAAGCTGGCGGATTTCGGCAAGTTCACCCCTTATTTCACGTTCCCTGAAACGTTTGAGATTGTCCTCGATTATCATGGATGCCCTTTTCTCTTCGACGGGAAGAACCGAGGCCGAAGCTATCAGCTCCTGCGCTCTCCTGTCTTCGAGCGCGCTCAGAAGGGCGGACGGTGATGTGTCGAGTCCTTCGACGGTACGATGAAAGAGCTCGTCCATCACGGCTTTTATCGTACTGTCCGTGAATGGCCTTGATCCGGCTTCTTCCATGAAATGACGGGCGAGTCCGGGAAACTGGATAATGCTTGCGATAAGATCGATCTGGGTAGCGTTGCCTGAAAAACTTGAAAGGGTTTCGGTATCCCGCTTGACTGCACGCCTCTTTATGCGGCCGTTTACCGCCTTGCGCATGGAATCGATATCAATTTTAAGTTTCAGCGACATGTCGTTGATGAATATCTCACGTTTCATTTCGTTCTCGATGAGGGAAATCGAGTCCGCAACCTCTCCCGCAAGCTTCGTCTTCCCGTTGACATCGAGCGTTTCTTCTTTGAGCGAATGGAGTTTGAACTCCCATAAATCAACCGGCTGTTCGAGGAGCTTCCGGAGCTCGTCCGCCCCACGGTCACGGACAAACGAATCGGGATCATGGCTTTCGGGAAGTACGACAACGCCGATACTCAGATCGGTAGCGAGAAGGTTGTCGGCGCCCCGTGCAGCCGCCGATACGCCCGCGCTGTCGCCATCGAAAAGCAGTGTCACCTTCCGCGCCATACGGGACAGAATACGTCCCTGATCGATGGTGAACGCCGTTCCCGAAGCGGCGATGACATTGGTAATTCCAGCCTGGTGGAGAGAGATGACATCCATGTACCCCTCTACAACCAGCGCTGTTCTCTCGCGTTTGATCGAGGCTTTAGCCTGATAGATACCATAGAGGACACGGCTTTTGTGATAGACTGCGGTTTCGGGGGAATTGATATACTTTGCTCCCTCGCCCTCGATGAGCCGCGCACCGAACCCGATAATCCGGGCGGTCTGATCGATGATCGGAAAGATCACCCGGCCTCCGAACCGGCTGTAGGGTGACCGTCCATACGTACTTTTCATGACGATTCCCGCGGCATCGAGCGAATCGGGAACAACCGATTTACTACGGGCGAAAGCAAGGAGTCCTGCTGAATCGGAAGGCGCATATCCGAGACGGAACGCCCGTATGATCTCCGGACTAAGGCCCCGTCCGGCAAGATAATCCATACCGGCTTTTCCCTGGTCGGAATAGAGGGTGCGGTGAAAATATTCGGCGGCGGCTGTATTGGCAGATGTGATCCGGTCGGTTTCGTCCCTGCGGGCTGGGTCCGGGGCGCGGCGCTCAGGCATGGGGAGTCCTGTCCGCTCGGAGAGCTGCTCCATCGCCTCCATGAAGCTCATCCCCGTGATGTCCATGAGAAAGCTTATGACATCACCGCCCTTGCCGCAGCCGAAACAGTGATAGAACTGCCCTTCCCTGTTTACGTTAAACGATGGCGTTTTCTCGTTGTGGAAGGGACAGAGGCCGAGCCATGTTGACCCTTTTCGTTTAAGCTCGACAAATTCACCGACTACATCCACGATGTCAATACGGTTTTTGACCTCTTCCTTGAATGCCGTAAAGTCATCAAACACGGGAAAACTCCGGAATGAGGAAAGCCGGGAATCAAAACGGTTCCCATGCTTTCCCGTTTAATCCTTTATACAATAAATCGACAGGCTGGAATCGTTCCGATCACAGGTAACAAGTTACAACGATGTTCTGTCAATTTTATACATCACCAGACCGGAGAGGGTCTTCGGATAGAAATAGGTGGACTTCTGGGGCATACGTTCACCGTTCAGAATTTTACGAAACAGCTCTTCAGTCCTGAGCGCGTTCATGAGAATAGCCATCTGGTCGCGGCCTGCGGCAACATCCTCGATGGCATGCTCGGCGCTTTTACAGAAATGGAGATATCTGCCCGCTGCAATATCCTCACGGGAGATACCGAGCCTGCGTTCGATGATATCGTTGTGCAGAATCTCCACATCGGGTTCCTTGGGAACGGCAGGATTCCTGAGGCGCGCGATTCTGTACCCGTCGCGTGTATACAATCCGAAGACGGTGGTTGTATCGGAACCTTCGCGCATATGCCGCAGAAGACCGTTTGCCTCGGGAACACGATCAATACATTCGACAGCATAGCTGTCCTCAAGCATCCCGAAAAAGGTACCCTCATCGAAGGAGGCAAGCCCCTGTATTTTCCGGTGTGTCGGCAGAATGGTCATACCCGGATCATCGGCGCTTGAAAAATACATCGATACATAATCGAACGGCTCGTCTTCGCGAGTCCGTTCTCCCTCCATGAGTTTCCTATACGCGAGCGCGGTCTCATACCGGTGATGACCATCGGCGATTATTATATCCCGGCCTTTCATGGCCCCGATAATACCTGAGATAAAATCAGGGTCGTCGACAATCCACATTTTTCTGACAATATCCTGTTCATCGGTGAAATCGATATCCGGGCTGGTCTCACCGGTTCTTTTGAGAATCATGTTCTGAATCGATGAATCCGGATCTTTAAAAATCGAAAAAATCTGGCTCAGATTGGTCCGGGTCGCTTTAACGAGATTCATCCGGTCGATTTTCGGCCCCGAAAGGGTACGCTCGTGGGGATGGATATGAGTACCGAACTCCTCGATTTTCATGAGAGCGATAAAACCATACCGTGTTTTAACCTCGCCGTCCAGATCGAATGTTTCGGACCTGATGTAGAGAGAGGGGGTATTGTCGAGCCTGAGCACGTCTTTCTGCATCCATGACCGTATATAATCGTTTGCTCTCGTGTATTTATTCGTTGTCTCGTTATCGCCGGGTTCATCCCTGTTTTTGATAAGCCTGATAATGTTGTAGGGACTGCGCTGATACAAACGATCACGCCATTCGTCGTAAATAATGTCATACGGCGGAGCGACAAGCCCGGATATTGTACCCGCTACGTCCTGATTATATCGTAAAGCCCTGAATGGTCTCAGTGTCGGCATAGTACGGTGAACCTCCCGAATATATGGTATATTATTTATTGTTGTACTCAATATCTCGTTTAATGACAATATACAATAAAACAATTGCCGATAAAAGTCTTATCGTGTCAGGGAGACATGGATACCATGATTCGCGGCATTTCGGAAAGAATACGCGATCATTGTAAATAGTTGGTTTTTCTTTCTTTTTTCAACCGGAATATCTCCCGCCGGTTATCCCATCGTTCTGTCGGGCCGGAGTTCCCCTTTTTCTTCGCCGAAAAGCCTGATATAACCGTCCTGCTCCTCCTGGGACGGATTACCGGAGTGACCCCAGGGAGGACCAATCGCCCAGTCCTCGTCAAGGTCATCGATACCGACCAGATTACCCTTCTCACGGAGAATCGAGCGGAAAGCGGCGACAAACATCGCGGTTTTTTCCACGATACGGTCATGAGTGTCGGGCATTGAGCCGGTTTCAAACATGACCTGAATTGTCTGGAGCAGGTGAATCCACATGAACTGATCCCAGTCCGCAGGCCCGAAACCATAATATTGTTCCGAATCCCTGAATTTGATGGCGCACAGGTACTGCTCGATGCTGAAGTCATGGATTTTCCCGATAAACGGCCCTTTGCCACGGTCTTTATACACCACAGAGGTCATCCCGCCGCCTTTGATCCAGCTCTCCGTTCGGTGGCCGACCGCCTCCATGTTTCCTCCGGCGCAGGCATAAGCGAACAGGAGGCCATGAACACCGTGGGAATAAAAATCGGATGTCGCGTTATAGGCATCGTACTCGGAAACCGCCTCATACGGGTAACGGTTCCTGACATTCATGGTGGATTCGAGAAACTCGAACGAACTGCCGGTCATGATCGGGGTGTTGTATTTATGTGCCCAATCGACGATCTGTTCAGCTTTCCGGATGGAATCGGAAAAGGGACGGTTCAGGAATACCGGCGTCCGGGACTCGATGTAGGGCTTGGCCAGATGGTGATTATACGGCGTCCCGAAAAAAGCATCGATAAGGAGACCGTCAACCTTCCCGACCATGTCGTCGAAACGCCCGACGACCTTTTCAACGCCGAAAGTCCGGGCAAATTCCTCAGCCCATGAGGGAATAACCGACCAGACATGGGTTATCACCATTCCCGTTCGCCGCGGTGTATATGGGATATTGTTCGTGGCGGGAACGGCATTGATGAGGCGCGCCCACATGTTCTGGGCATGGTTGCCGCCGCCGAGGATAATGCCGACTTTCAGGAGACCGGTCCGGGATTTCGTTTCAGGCCTGGCAAACGCCCCGGTTGTGAAGCCCGCACCGACACCGCTGACAGCGCCTGCGCTGATGAAGCTCCTCCGGGAAAATAAGTCAGCAGCCATTGTATACCTCTGTGAACGGAAAAAAAACGCCGCACACATATACAGACCGGTGCGGCAGAGCTTTTACTGAATGGGTTCGATCAAACCTTCAATCCTTCGGCGCCTCCGACGATCTCGGAAAGCTCCTTGGTGATCACAGCCTGACGGGCGCGGTTGTAGCTGATGGTAAGGGCTTTCAGGAGGTCATTGGCGTTTTCGGTGGCCGCATCCATGGCAGTCATTTTTGCTCCCATCTCGGCTGCATGAGATTCAAGAAGAATCCGCCAGAGCTGAATTTCGAGATGATAGGGGATGAGGGTGTCAAAGACCGCGTATTCATCAGGTTCATAAATATAATCGACAGCGGTGACACTTTCTTCCGGCGCGGCGGGAACAAGAGGCAAGAGCTGCTTTTGGGTGAGAATCTGGCTGATTGCGCTCTTGAATTCATTATAAATGACATCAACCCTGTCATACCGATCGTTGAGAAAAAGCTCCTTGATCCGGGCTATGGCTTCGATGGAATCGGCATATTTGAGGTGGTTGAAAAACATCACTTTCTGGCCGACAATCGGCGCTCCCATCCGCCTGAAAATGTCCCTCCCTTTTCTCCCGATACAGAACAGGGTTGTCTCACTGCCCTGGTGTTCCTCGATATAGGTCCGGGCGGCTTTGATGGTATTGGCATTGAATCCGCCGCACAGCCCCGAATCGGCGGTAACGACTACAAGAAGACGCTTCCGGTCCTCATGGCGTTCGGCAAGCAGCGGGTGGATATCGCGCTTCGCCCGCATTGCCACCTGCGCGATGGTATTATCGAGCATCCGGGCAAACGGTCTCGCCTTCAGAATATTTTCCTGGGCACGGCGCAGTTTTGCCGCGGCAACCATCTGCATCGCCCGCGTAATTTTCTGGGTGGATTTAACAGCCGTTATGCGACGTTTTATCTCCCTGATTGTCGCCATGAATCACCCCGTCATTTCACCACGAATGTGGCCTTGAACTCTTCAATACGCCTGGTGAGAAGCTCCACGGCCTGAACGGACATTTCTTTTTCTTTTCTGATCGCTTCAAGTACATCCTTACCCTCTGAATTCATGAACTTGACGAACTCGGCTTCAAACCGCCGAACCTGCCCTATGGGGATATCATCGAGGTGTCCCCGGACTCCGAGAAAGAGAACGGCAACCTGCATCTCGACAGGCATAGGCGCGAACTGGTCCTGCTTGAGCAGTTCCATCATGGTCTGGCCGCGCCGCAGCTGGGCGAGGGTCGTCTTGTCAAGATCGGAACCGAACTTGGCGAACGCTTCGAGTTCCCTGTACTGCGCAAGGTCGAGGCGAAGCTGACCGGCGACCTGCTTCATTGCCTTGATCTGTGCGTTCCCACCGACACGGGAGACCGAAAGCCCCGCATTGATCGCAGGCCGGAATCCCGAATAGAACAGGTTCGATTCGAGGAATATCTGGCCGTCCGTAATCGAAATAACGTTCGTCGGAATATAAGCGGAAATATCGCCTGCCTGGGTCTCGATTATCGGGAGCGCGGTCAGCGAACCGCCTCCGAGGTCGTCGTTAAGTTTCGCTGCGCGTTCGAGAAGCCTCGAATGGAGATAGAACACATCGCCCGGATACGCCTCTCGCCCGGGGGGACGCCGCAGGATGAGCGCTACCTGACGCCAGCTTACCGCGTGTTTCGAGAGGTCGTCATACACGATGAGCGCATGTTTGCCGTTGTCACGGAAAAATTCACCGATTGTGGCGCCGGTGAAAGGAGCTATATACTGGAGCGGCGCAGGATCGGAAGCGCTCGCCACAACGACGATTGAGTAATCCATCGCACCGGCCTCCTCGAGAGAGGACACGACCTTGGCAACCGTGGACATTTTCTGCCCGATAGCGACATAGATGCAGTAAACATCGGTGTCTTTCTGATTGATGATGGTATCTATCGCAATAGCGGTCTTACCGGTCTGACGGTCGCCGATGATGAGCTCGCGCTGGCCGCGGCCAATGGGAACCATCGAGTCGATCGACTTGAGACCGGTCTGGAGCGGTTCCTTGACAGGATGGCGCTGAACCACCCCGGGAGCCTTGATGTCGATAGGCTTTGTAATCTCGGTCTTGATCTCTCCCTTGCCGTCGATGGGCTGTCCGAGGGGATTGACCACCCGGCCCAGCATGCTCTCTCCGACCGGCACCGACATCACACGTCCTGTCCGGGAAACCCTGTCACCCTCATGAACCAGGGTATCTGAACCGAAAAGGATACAACCGACGTTTTCTTCCTCGAGATTGAGCGCCATTCCGAATACACCGTTGGAAAACTCAACAAGCTCCGAATATAAGCAGTTTTTCAGGCCGTAAACCCGGGCGACTCCATCACCGGTACTGATGACCCTGCCGACTTCCTCGACCTCGAGTTCCATCTTGAATTCGCTGATTTCCTGCTGAATAACGGAACTGATTTCTTCAGGGCGAATATTCATTATAGGAACCTTTTTTCAGATAGTTTATGGTTTATGGTTCTTGGTCTATAGTTTATAGTTTATGGTTCTTGGTCTATGGTTTTCCGAATGTGAATTTTACAGTATCCCTCCGGGGGATTCACACATTAGACAGCGCCTTCCTGATCTGGCCAATTACGCTTATATCGATAAATTTTCCGTCTCCCTCGAGAGTGAATCCTCCGATAATCGAGGGATCGACCTGACGCTCCACGAGGGCTTTACGGCCGAAAAAGCTGCTGATCTTTTTCGCCATATCATCGAGCTCACCGACTGACGGTTCAAATGCGGTTGTCACCGCGACGCGAATACGGTTATGAACGTGATCCGAAATTTCCCTGAGTTCTTCATATATTGTTTCGAGGAGCTTTATACGGTTTTTCCTGATCAGCATATCGAGAAGAGAGACCGTATATCCATTAAATCCCAGTTTAGCGCCCATTTCCCTGATAATGCCAAGCTTGGACTCCTTCGGGATAAGCGGACTGGTAAAAAACTCCCGGGCAGTCTCGTCCGATTTGAGAAAATCCACGAAAACCTTTAACTCTTCGGTCATCGCATCGAATGCGTTTTTATCGAGTTTTTCATGGAGAAAAGCCTTTGCATACCGTTTTGCGATCTGCCTGTTTTGTATCATCTCACCCTCACAGGTGTGTATCAGGACATGGATTCATACCCGCAGGATTCATATGCCTTTATATCCCGCCGGGGCAGCGAACCATATAAATCAAACTTCCCGATCCGCTCGGAGTCCGTCAATGTACATTCCGGCTTACCACTGCCGGTGAAGCCGGTCACTCAACCGTCACGATCCCATAATATCGAGGCTCTTGTTGATCAGGTCCCGGTGGTCTTTCTCGCTGATTTCACGTTCAAGCACCTTGCCCGCAAGCTGTACTGTCATTGAGGCCACCTCACTGCGAAGCTCCTGCTTGATCCGTTCTGCCTCGATCACTATCTCTTCACGGGCGGAATCGATGGTTGCCTGCGCCTTGTCACGGGCTTCGGCGATGACAGCACGGCTTTCCTTTGAAGCCTGAGACATGGCGGCATCGATAATTTCGGAAGATTTGGCGCGGGCTTCGGCGATCTTCCGGTCATGCTCGACAATCATTTCTTCTGCCCGCTGGGCATTCTCTTCCGCCTGCCTGAGTGATTCATCGATCTTTTTCGCCCGCTCATCAAGGAATTTCACCATGGGCTTGAACAGAATGGTCCTGAGCACAACAATGAGCAGAACAAAGTTGAGAATCGTTAAAATCAGTGTCGCGTTAATACTGATCATGGGGTCTCTCTCCGGTTTCCCGAAACTCCCTCCGGAAATACCGTTTCCGGTATCTCCGAGGGACTGTAATCACATCGCCGAATCACTGTAACCTAAAGTGATTATTCGGCTAACACCATATTTCAGACCGGATTACAGTCTATAATAATCATGTAAAGAACAAATTCAGATAACATCTTGGAAATCTTGTAAATCCTGTCAAAACAGAATTTACTGTCACTGTCCGCCCACAACAAAGATGAGCAGAAGCGAAATCACCAGCGAATAAATACCGGTCGATTCCGAAACCGCCTGACCGACGAGCATCGTTCTCGTCAGAAGCGCCGCCTGCTCGGGAGCACGGGCAATACCCTCGCACGCTTTTCCGGCTGCGAAACCTTCGCCGAGTCCGGGTCCGAGAGCTCCCATGCCCATGCACAGACCTGCCCCGAGATATCGGGCCATATCAACCAGGTGAACACCTTCAATTGCCATATGATACTCCTTTCAGTGGGAGGTGAAAAGTATCTTTTCCACCCGCCCGGTGACAAAATATTGTTTTGCCGCTGTCAAGGGCATATACACCTGCATTTCTTGCCGCCACCTGACAGCGACAGCCCGTATTCTCAAGACTGTGTTTTTTACTGACAGTTCATTTATTGCCGAATATGAGTAAAAATGCAATGATCAGTGAATAGATAGCCCCAGCATGGGCAACCGCCTGACCGAGCAGCATGGTCCTCGTGAGAACACCGCCGATACTCGATTTTCTGGACATGCCCCATATTGCGTTTTTTGCGGTGAAACCGGTGCTGATCCCCGCTCCGATAGCGCCGAATCCCATCGCGCATCCCGCCCCGAGCATGGCACCCATCGCTGCGACAGTATCCACCGAGGGTACGGTTATGCTGAGAAGCATGGAAACAACAAGCGCAAAAATGCACCCCGTCTGAACAATGGCCTGGCCGACAAGCGTGGTAAGAAGAATATTGGCGGAAAGCCGGGGATATCGTCCGATGGATTCGCAGGCAGCTCCTCCCGCCTGCCCGGAGCCGACACCGGCGCCGATAGCACCAACGCCCATGCATAATCCCGCCGCGAAAAGACTAACCGCCTGGGTTATGCCTCCCCTGCTCGGCGCGACAAAAATCAGTATGATCGATATAAGAAGGCCGAAGATTCCGGCAGTCTCACTCACAGCCTGGGTAATGAGCATGGTTCGGACTATCTCGCTCGATGCCCTGGGCTGACGGGCGATCGCTTCGGAGGCTTTCATCGCGATATATCCCTCGCCAAAAGCGCTCCCGAACGCTGCGATACCTACCGCCAGACTGGCACCGACGCATTTTGCCACAAGAATCCAATCCATGGTACAATTACCTTTCAATCAGCAATAGCTACAGCTATATAGGTCATGCTCAGCATGGTGAAAACAAACGCCTGAATCGTGCCGACAAAAATTCCGAAAAACAGGTTCAGCCCGACCGGCAGCATGGTGAACTTGATAAGATACGAGATAACCGTCACGATAATCGCGCCGCCGAGAATGTTGCCGAACAGACGGAATGCAAGGGATACTCCCTTTGCAATCTCGCCGATGACATTGAGAGGCAGCATCACAAAAAACGGCTCGTTATAACTCTTCAGGTAGGCCTTTAATCCTTTGACACGAATCGCCTCGAAGTGAACGACGAAAAGCACGACAAGCATATGGGCGATGGGAACATTGAGGTCACGGGTCGGTTCGGCAGTGAGCGGTATCGACCCGATGATATTGCTGAGCCATATGAAAAGGAACAGCGAGCCGAGCATGGGAACGTGACGTTTTCCGTTCTCGCCGAGCGTCTGTATAATCAGCCCCGAAAAGAGTTCCACGATGATTTCAAAAATATTCTGGATTCTCCCGGGCACATGTCGGATTGTCCGGGTCGCAAGGTAAGCCATAAGAACGATGAAAATATCGATGATGATAATCATGACGGTGGTTTTTTTATTGAGCGCCCAGAAGGTGGTTTCGCCTTCGGGAGTACTGTCGAGATTCCAGCGGGGGACTTCCTGGAAATTTTCGAGCCCCATTTCATGCCTGTAGAACGTCACAGGGCCGACTCTGAAGAGTTCCACCCCTTCTTTTTCGGCATTCTGGCCTATTCCGCCAAAAACGATGAGAACAAGTATTTCCGCTGCGAAAAAGATACCGGCCAGAATCAGTAATTTTTTACCCGTCATTCAGTTAACCTTTGGAAGTTTTAACCGCAAGGCGAGCCATATGTGCCAACCGCCCTCCGATAAGAATCACTTGAACAAAAAACAGTCCCGCAAACGCGGCAAATACATTGAAATCAGTACGAGTAACAATAAGGCTGATAAATCCGAACATTATAGCGAAACGGATAATAAACCGTCCGATAATGTATTTCCGTGATGCATCGGGTGTTTTCCCGGTAACATGGTAAGCATCGACAGCCATGAGCTGAAAATTGATAACACTCACCCCGACTCCCGATAAAAAACCATAACCGATGGGACCAGACCAGAAAAATGAAAGAATCGCTCCGATGACAGTTCCGGCTAAAAGCGCCGTTTTCTGTGTTGTTCTGACAAAAACCCTGACCTGTTCATTTTCTCCGGATGTCTGATGATTCATTTTCTCCGCATTCCGATTTCATGTTTTAATGCTTATCGAGAATGTTTGCAGGCTTCAGAGCAAATGTTGAAGTATGGGGGTCAGTTTTATCACCACTTCTGCAGTTCCCGGAAAACAACGCGCCTTCTTCGATCACGAGAAGCTTGGCGGTTAGATCACCCTCGAGGTTAGAGGTGCTTTCAAGGGTAATTTTATTAGACGCGATGATATTCCCTTTTATTTTTCCGCCGATGATGGCATTTTTAACCTTGACCGATACATCGGAAAGATCTCCGGAAGAACCGACAATAAGTGTATCGGCGGCGGTAATCGATCCTTTGAATGTACCATCAATCCTGATGCTCTGAGCGACATCCATCTGTCCCTCGATTCTGGTACCCTTTCCAACGATGGTATTCATTACACCTTCGGATTCATTCTGTTTCGCCATGCTCCCCCCAAAATTAATCAAACGGCGCAATCTGCAAGCATGTACCTCGGGACATTGAGCCAGATTCCACTCAATCATCAAACCTTCCCCTCCCCCCACGACTCAAAAACCGGCACACAATGCTTTTCTGAACATTTCATTACAATTCGAAGCTTCTCAATCAATTCAACTCTGCGTTTTTTTCAACCTCGGTATCTCGGGAAGATAATCGAGCGGATTTACCGGCTTCCCCTTATAAAACATGCCATAATGGAGGTGCGGACCGGTGCCCGAACTATCCGAGCCTCCAAAAATTGCAATAGCCTGCCCTTTTCTGACAGACTCACCCTCTTTCACGAGCAGCAGTTCGTTATGTCCGTATTTGGTAATCCAGCCGTTCTCGCCATGATTGATAACAATACACAAACCCAGGATTTCATCGACTCCCGCAAACGCCACCTCGCCATCGGCAGTAGCAAATACGTTTGATTCTCTCGATGCAAGAATATCGATGCCGAGATGATCCATTCTCAAATTTCCCGTACTGACAAATTCTTTTGAAATCTCCCACGGATCGATCGGCCATATGGTGGGACGACAACGCATTTTCGCCTCCTCACTTTTGAGGAGCTGATCGAACTCGTCTTTTCCCACTTCGGCAGTGGCGGTAGACGCTTTTGCGTCGGGAATCATATCATTGGCATTCATTGCTACAGGGAGTTGAAAATCACTGCCTATAATCGATCGAAGCTTCCGTTCTTTTTCCTCGTACCGCTCCAGAGATGCCGCAATGACATTGAGCTTGGATGTTGCCTCGAGGAGCTGCGCGTTATACTGCTTGTATTCCTTGAGCTTCACGTACATGAGTCCGAGACCGGCCAGCGAGGCAAATCCGATCAGAAGAAACACACACATCACGATAAAAAGCGATTTGAAAAAGGTAAACCGCTTGTTTGTGATCCGCCACTTTCTTACACCTGCGCCATCCTCCGGGACGATCATTATCGAAATCCACTTTTTTCTTTCACTTGCCATATCTACTCCAAATCCCGGTGAACGTCAAGGTTATCAAGATAGATTTTTTTTTTAATCAAGTCAAACAGTTTTGTTCTTTCCGCTTTTTTAACCCGATTTATTCACAAGATTTGATAGAACGCGGATTTTCGCGGATCAGGCGGATTTACACAGATTTTATTTTGTAAATCTTTTTTTATGATTACAGATAATTGTGTATAACTGTATTAATAATATGTTGTAAGTCTTTGTGAATTTGTACTTTTGCACCTCAGCAACTTTACGGCTGAGAGATATTTTTCGAATAATCACGGTGATATCATGAGGATAATTTCTCATCCCTTTGCCACTCTGTCACTCTGTCCCTTTGCTCCTGTGTCACTCAGCGCCTTTTTCAGCTTTGCATAGGTATCTTCGAGGCTTTCGCTTATCACCTTCGCACACCCGATTACAGGCATGAAATTGGTGTCACCATTCCACCGGGGAACGATATGGACGTGGATATGATCCTGGATTCCCGCACCGGCGGTGCGCCCCAGATTTATTCCCACATTGAAGCCATCGGGCCTCATGACAGAGCTGATAGCCTCGATGATAAGATCGATCAAATCCATGATCTCGAGCCTGGTTTCCGCGTCGAGGTCCCTGAATGACGATGTGTGACGATAAGGAACCACCATGACATGGCCGTTGTTATAAGGATAAATGTTCATGATGACAAAACAGGTTCCGGCGCGATGCAGGATAAAATTCTTTTCGTCGTTGTCCTCTCCCGGTTTGGTGCAGAAAATGCACCCTGGTGCGGTGCCCGTGTCCATGTTATCGATATATTTCATCCGCCAGGGGGCCCAGAGCTTTTCGAATCCGTGGTTTTGTTCCTCGTTCATCGTATCACCGCTATCTTTCCCGTGTGTCCGCTGTAACCTGCAAGCCGCACCGTGTAATAATACACACCCGACGCCACCTTTTCGCCCGTAAAGTTCGTGCCGTCCCAGAATGGCGCCTCATCTCTCGTTCGCAGGCTTCCGGCCTTTTCGACAGGTTCCTCGATTGTTTTAATGTTTTCACCTGAAAAAGTATAAATTTTTATGGAAAGCATATTACCGCTTTCCGGCACATCCATAGGGAAGAATATCCGGTTGTCGATCGAGGAGAATACAAGAGGCTGGGGAAACGGGTCATATACCCTGAATGCCGAAACTACCGGCTCTTGACCTTTGAGCCCCGATGCGGCGTATGCATCGATTCTGCCGTACCCATAGAGGGAATCGGGGCCGGCCGCCTTTGCGGATGCCCTGAGGGAATCGACCACCACCGGAGGAGTCCAGAACGGGTTTATCTCCAGCAGGAGCGCAACCGCACCGCTTACCGACGGCGCGGCATACGAGGTCCCGCTTGTATAATGATAAGAAACAGACCCCGATGACTGTACAACCCAGACCTGTTCTCCAAGCGCAACGAAATCAGGCTTGACTCTTCCGTCGACTGTCGGACCGCGTGAGCTGAAGCTCGAAACGACACCATCACGGTTGACCGAACCGACCGCAATGACCCCGAAACCGTCCGCAGGGCTCGTAATATAATACCACGGCGCATCGCCTTCATTACCGGCGGAAGTTACGACAACGATTCCATGTTCAACCGCGATATCAGCGGCAATCGTTGTCCGCGCAGTTTTCCCGTCCATATCCTGAGGGGAATACTTGAAATCATCGAATTCTGAATATCCGAGGGATGAATTTATAACATCCACACCGAGGCTGTCTGCCCATTCGACTCCGGCAATCCAGTAATCCTCCTCGATGCGGAGCTCTGTTTTACGGTTTTCGGTCCGGGCCAGCATGTATGAGGCATAGGGCGCCGCACCGATAATCGAACCGTGGTCGAGTCCCGCCATGACCGACAGCACCTCGGTCCCGTGATCGTCGCCGCCAATGTCGCCGTCGCCATCGACAAAATCCCAGCGGTTCGTCACGGTCAGGCTGTCGAATGCAGTATGCTGAAGGTTTTCAAACCCGCTGTCAAGGATTGCGACCCGGATGCCATTCCCCAGATACCCGAGATTATGAAGGGAAGGAATGCCGACCATAACAAGCTGTTCATAGGAATTCCCGTAATCGAAAACCTGCGGTTTTTCCAAACGAATCGGAGCAGCAGCGGGTTCGAGAGGTTTTCCGAACCGCGCGACAGGCTCCACAGCCTTGACGAACGGAAGCTTTTTTACCGCCGCGATGCCCTTATCATCAAGATCGACAGTCACACCGTTGAAATACCGCGAAACCGTCCGCAAGCGTTCGGCATGTTCCGTCACCGCGGCGATATAATCCGGATTGACCGGCACATCGGTTTCATCATACATACGGTTTTTTCCAAAGAGCCGTGCCCTCCTGCAGAGGTTCTTCGGCTCGGCGGGCGATACGATCTTTGCGGCAATGACCCGTTCCGCATCGATGTTTCCGCGATCGGTAAAAAATACCCACCACGGCGCGGTATCGGCATGAATCTCATGCGCAAACAAAACCATGAAAATAAACAGTGCGATTCTTCTCATTGCACCTCGGAATTAACTTTTCCGGATATTTTATTTTATACAAGCAGTCTTTAAGGGCAGGCACAGGAGCCTGCCCCAACAGGCAATCCTAATGGGCAGACACAGGGGGCAACCCCAACGGCCAGCCCTAACAGTCATGATTTACAGTTTCTTAAGTTTTCACTGCCGCATATCGACAACATCGACCCCGTCGGGAATTTCATAGGTAAAGACCGAGTCAGCGATCGGAACGTTGAGTTTCAGCTCCTTCAGGACGTAGGTCATGACATCACCGTTCGACAGCTTCTCCACCGATTTCAGTGGAAATTTGAATTCATTGTCTATCCAGACGGTTATATCCGCTTGAGTTTCCGGGTTGGAACCGAGATGAATCCTCAAGCACGGCCTGCCTCCCACGGATTCCGTTCCTTCCAGGGCCGCTTTCCCGGACGCATTCTCACCGGCGATGTATTTTCTGAAAATACCATACGGCGTAGGAAACATGTCATCGCCTTCCTCGAAATTCTGGATAGTCACCTGATTGTTCTTCGCAATATACCACCAGACCTGTTTACCGTCAACCACGATGGCCTGGGCCGCATATTCGACCCTGAGCCTGTTCGGCTCTTTTACTCTGAGAGTCCCCGAAATCGTTCGCGCCCTGCCGGTTTCCTTCCATACATACTCCTGGTCGAACGAGCAGGACAGCGTCGTAAGATTTTCAACTGTTTTCCGGACATTCCCGATGATCTCCCGGGCTTTTTTGTCAGCCCCATGCACCGGAAGGGAAAAAACCGCACCGACCCCAATAATGGTCGCAACGGCGAGCAATCTCCGCCTGATTCTTATTTTCACAGATTTCCCGCCTCCAGTTGATCGATATAGTCAGTATCGACGAGCACTTCACGCGCTTTCGAGCCGTCATACGGCGAAACGATCCCCGCAAGCTCGAGCTGGTCGATAAGCCGCGCCGCCCGTGCATATCCCACCTTGAGCCGCCGCTGGAGCAGGCTGACCGAACCCTGCTGGTGACGCACAACAAGCCGTGCAGCCTCATAAAACAGATCGTCGCGCTCGTTGGGGTCACGGAGTCCGAGAGCGTTTTCAGACTCCTCTTCATCGCCGCGGAACATGTCTTCGTTGACTTCGACGGGCCCCTCTTTCGACTGCGAGGCGACAAAATCTACGAGGCGCTCGCTTTCCTCGTTGGAAATATATGCGCCGTGAATGCGGATCGGTTCGGGTCTCCCGGCCTGGAGGAACAGCATATCCCCGAGCCCGAGAAGCTTGTCGGCCCCGCTCTGGTCGAGGATGATGCGTGAATTGGACGCCTGCATCACCTTGAACGCAATTCGCGAAGGGAAATTAGCCTTGATGAGTCCGGTGATGACATCGGCGGAAGGCCGCTGAGTGGCGATGACGAGATGCATTCCGACCGCACGGGCCATCTGGGCAATCCGCGCGATGGATTCCTCGATCTCGTTCGAGGCGACAACCATGAGGTCGGCATACTCGTCGATCAGTATGACGATGAGCGGGAGCGGTTCGGGAATTTCCTCATCCCCGTTCTCAGGAGATTTCCCGGCAAGCGCTTCAACCTTGGCATTATACTGGCTGATGTCCCGAACTCCCA
This sequence comes from bacterium, assembly GCA_021372535.1. Taxonomy (NCBI): domain Bacteria; species bacterium. The sequence continues at coordinate 3,114 of JAJFUH010000077.1, read as the reverse complement.
TCGAGGCAAGACGACGGTACCTGTTTTCCATTTCCCTCACTGCCCATCTGAGCGAATCCGCCGCCCGCTTCGGATCGGTGATAACCGGTGTCAGGAGGTGAGGAATGGAGTTATAGATACTGAGTTCCACCACCTTGGGATCGATCATGATCATGCGCACCATGTCCGGTGCCGCTTTCATGAGGATGCTCGCAATGAGCGTGTTGATGCAAACGCTTTTCCCCGCGCCGGTCGAGCCTGCAATGAGCAGGTGCGGCATTTTTTCGAGGTCGGCGACGACGGGATCGCCGGAGGTGCTTTTCCCGATGGCGCAGACAAGCTGTCCCTTTGCCCGGGCAAAGGCTTCCGATTCGGCGATTTCCCTGATATACACGATCGACCGGCTCGTGTTGGGAACCTCGATACCGATAGCGGCTTTCCCAGGAATGGGAGCGAGAATACGGATTCCGTCCTTTGCCTTGAGGGTCATCGCCAGATCATCGGACAATCCCACGACTTTATTCACCTTTATCCCCGGAGCGAGTGTCAGCTCATACCGTGTGACAATAGGACCCGGTGTTATCTGGCGGACTTCCGCCTCGATATTGAAATGGCGGAGACTATCGATGATACCACGCGCTTTTTCGAGCATCTCCTCGCGGGTTTCGGCGAGGGCATTGTTGACCGGCTCATCGAGAAGCTCCGGACCGGGAAGCTCATAATCCGCATAGGTGACACTGTCACGGTCGAATTCGTATCCTTCCCCGTATTCCTCTTCCTCATCATCATCGGCATTCGCTTCAGCATCCTCTTCCTCGTCATCATCCGCAGGTTCTTCTTCGGCGGCAGTGATCTTCGAGTTGTAATCGACGATGGTCGGCTCACGTTCGGGCAGGCCGGTTTCCTCCGATGGTTCATCCACAGGTGTCAGGAAGGGGCTTTCATGCTCCTCTCCGGTCTCTTCGGGGCTTTCCTCATCAATTGCAGGAGGTTTCTTCTCCGGTTTCTTTTTGTCTTTTTCGGATCCGGTCAGAGACCCTCGTATCGAGGCCACCAGCGGTTTCAGACGGTCGATGACCCACTCGGTGCATGTGGAAAGCTTGATGCTCGTTGTGAGCACGATGGTTACGAGCACGGCGGTGATCGACAGGATAAAGGCGCCGACCTTGCCCATATAGGTTGTCAGGAATCCCGCAAAAAGGCCGCCCGCTATCCCGCCGAACGTAAAACTCGGCACAGCGAGCGTATTCCCGGAGCCGATGTCGGCGATGAGTCCCGCCAGGAGCGGCAGGAAAACCCCGAGCACAACGAGAAATATGGCGGGTTTAACCAGAATCGAGAGGCTTTTGTGCATAAACACGACCACGCCGGTGATAATCACGAGGGCGAGGAGCGCATAACCGGTATACCCGAGCAGGGCGAGTATCCAGTTCGATACGAACGCGCCGAGCCAGCCGCCCAGATTCTTGTACGGCTCGCCAAACTGACGCGATGAATTCGGCCAGTCACCGGGGTAATGGGTCACGAGCGCCACAAGAACGAACAGCGAGACGGCGATGAGGAAAATGCCCGTAATCTCTCGTTTGCGGCTTTTTATCGATGAGGAGGATTTCGTTTCTTTTTTTGCCATTGCGCATCAGGTACGGATAAAGGTGAAGCATCGGTTTTTGTCGCTAACTGATAAATATATTATATGTTCCGTGTATATCAAAGTCAAAGTTCTATCGGGGTGGATTTTTTTAAACTTGATTGTCAAGATAAAAACTGCGGAAACTAAAAATGAAGGGAAACAGAGCCCGCGCTACTCAAAACTATTAACAGAACACGGATTTTCGCTGATTAATATTTTTTGTAATCATATTTAAATACACGCAAATATGAGTAATTTGTATAGACTATCCCGAGAAAATAATATCAGCAATATTTTACTTATTTTTCAAATTTTATGATCTGCATCACATTTTATTTCATTATCCACCCATATATTAGTACTAATATTAATATTGTTCGTAATAATAGTAATACAAGGGCTTTATTATCATTATTATAGATAATATGCGCCTATTACCTGTACTAATATATCATGTATTCCCGTTAAAAATGAGGTTTATGGCGGAAAAGTTCCGTCAAATATGTAAAAACCATCAAAAATGGGGATAAAATCATGAAAAAACGTTTATTCTGTGCATTTATTATTGCAGTATGCCTGTACGCCGCAGCGGCAGCCGGAGACGTAAACTGGAAACAGTTTACCACGGCGGACGGTCTCCCGGCCAACGAAGTACGGGCGATTGCCGAGGATGCGAACGGCGCGCTGTGGTTCGGAACCGACGGCGGCGGTGTGGCGCGGTATGACGGCGAGAGTTGGACCGTGTATGGCGAAAAGGACGGGCTGGTCAACAACGAGGCGCGGGAACTGGCTTTCGATAAGGATGGCGTCCTCTGGGTTGGAACACCGAGAGGCGTGTCGAGCTTCGACGGCGTGAAGTGGAATACATACACAACAGAAAACAGCGGACTGGCAGCGAATCATGTTACAGCGATCACGGTGGATGACCAGAACAGAAAGTGGTTCGGTACGTTTAGCGGCGGGCTGGTCTGCTATGACGGAAAAACGTTTATGAAGCAAACAAAAGAAAACGGCCTTGCGGATGATTACATTTACTCGTTAAAATTGCAGGGCGATGCAATATGGGTAGGAACCGGTCTGGGTGTGTCAAAATATAACGTTTCAGGCTGGAAAACATACACCAAAGAAAATTCCGGGTTACCGAGCAATCTTGTTACCGCGATTTATATCGATGATGATGGTGTAATCTGGTTCGGTACCGGAGCGGGTGTCGCCCGATTCACCGGCAGCAATTGGGAAGTGTTCAGCGCTTGTTCACTCTATGACATATTGGAAGACCGCATGGTACTTTCTATTGTCCGGGACAAGGAAGGCATACTGTGGTGCGGAACATCGACCGGTTTATGGAGTTTCGATGGTGCTCAATGGCAAAGCTATACGAAGTACAACAGCGAATTGAAAGATGACTCATATTTTTGGAGTATATATGAGGATGCTCAGGGTATAAAATGGCTTGGAACAGCAAACATGCTGACAAGCGTCGGTACAAAGGCTGCTCCATTAAA
>JAJFUH010000076.1 GCA_021372535.1 bacterium | reverse complement strand
CACAACGTTCCGCCATGTTTCGAGAGCCTTTTGCTGCTCACCCTTTTTATCGTAACCGTCGCCCAAAGCCACGAGCGCTGAGAAACGGATAATATCGGGAGCGCTGCCCGGATTCTTCACGATCATGTCCCGGAGGGTTTCCAGATCGGTGATGCTCTGGTCGAGCCTGCCGAAGAATTCCGGAACATTCACTCCCATGATTCCCCGGTAGAACAGCGCGATGGTGTTTTCCTTATCGAGGGCAAGCGCCTTGTCCAGATATTCGAACGACGTTGTTACAAGCCGCCCGGCGTCGTTCATGTTTCCCGCCGAGGAAGCATGACCGGACTGTATGCCGATGTACCCGCCGAGATACGCCATGGCTGTCGGATTACCGGGATATTCTTCAAGCGCTTTCTGCATGATCTCCACCGCCTGGTCGATCTCTTCCGGGCTTTGTTTCGACTGCGCTTCGGAGATATATGCTTCGAGGGGTTTGCCCATCACAGCTCCGGCGCCGGATACCGTGAGCAGAACGAGAAGCACTGCCGCATACCTCATGACCGTTTCCTTTTCAGAAGTTGGGATATGACCCGATTATAGAGAGAACGCGGATTTACGCGGATCGGGCGGATTTACGCGGATTTTGTTATTTTATATCTTTTTAGATATCAACGATTAATTGCCGCTGAAGATAGTATTGATAATCTATTATGCCGCTTTGCGCCTGTGTGCCTTTGTGGTGAACTGTTTTCTGATATATACCGGATACAAATGTTTTTTATCGGTTCTGACACCGGAATCGATCGGCTGTAAAAGGCTTTATGGGAGATTATATCTTCCCACCGTGCCTGAGCTCCTTCAGGATATCCTCAAAAGAAAGACCGGGCTCATCGGCGCGCTCTTTAAAGACCCCGATATGCTCCATATCTTCCGCCAGACTCAGACGAATGGCATCATTCACCAGTTCGGAAATGCTGCGATCGGTATTGGCCGCCTTGATACGGAGTGCGTGGTGAAGCTGAGAATCGAAATAAACCGCTGCTCTTTTCACTCGATTGCTCATGATATAATTATAACGTCATAACGCTGCAATATCAAGAACGGAAACAATGGTCATGAGAAGGATACTAAAAATCATTTCAGGGGAACATAACGGATGGAGTTTATCGTGTGTGTTCACATCATGGAAAGTATTTGTATATGTCTTTACGGTTCAGAAACCTTATAAAGATAACCGTGTCATTCATAAACGAGATGCCTACGCGGAAATCGCCTGTTCTTATACGATAGAAACTGCCTCCGCTTTCAAGTTTCTTCAGATTCTGAATCGCCGATAAAGAAGGTGCCTTTTCGACAGATTCAATAACATCTTTGACAGACTTCAACATCCCTTTATCTTTAACGCTTCTGAGGTCTTTGGCAAAGCTCGCCCTGAACTCGACCTTCACTCTCCGGCCTCCTCCAATATCGCGAATACTTCCTCACGAGAGACAGATTCGCTTCCAAGCCCATGCCCGATGGCATGTGCAAGACCAATATCTTCCATGGCTTCTTCCACAATGTTCTGCACGAGCTCACGGTGTTCTTCGAGGGCCTCGACGAGAGCTGATTTCAGCAAATCCTTCAGTCTCTCTTCGTCAATCGTTACCGTTGCCATAGCACTCTCCCGGTCAATCGTTTACAGCCAATAAAATAACACTTTTTTACCCGAGAAAAGGAAAAAATCCAACAAATATTTCGATTTCCTGGTTTTTTATGATGAAGTTCCTTTAAGTAGCCGCAATACTTCATCGTTTATACTTCTCAGCGAAGAAAGTGTAAGAACAAATGATCTAAGAACATCAGTAAAGTGAGCCTGAAATAGAGAAAACCATTCGCCATTATGCAGAGATTTAAAAATGTCACGTTTTTGGGGAGTGTTTGTATGTGCCAGCGATCCATAGATAAAAAACTCGAAAATATCCCGGTAGGTCAGTTGTCTATCATCATCAATTGCGAGATGTGTCTCGCTATCAAGAAAGGTGTTCAGCTCAGTGCACACATCATCAAACTGATCCGCCAACACCGGTTCAATTGGGGCTTTCCGATAAAGATCTCTCATTCGTCGAAGTGAGATCGGTTCGTTATCCTGAATAAAAAGTCTAAGTGTTAGAATAAAAGCGTCAACAGACTCACCATTTGGTCCAGCGAACTTGCTGGTCCAGCCCTGTTCTCGATTCCATCGCACTGACGCGTTGTAACTCTTAGATATTTCTTGCGAAAGTGAGAGTTCGAGTAGATGACCAGACTTTTCGTCGAAAAGTTCAAGAGTCTCTATTATATCTGTCATATCTGTCATTTCACTACTAGTAATGATGTAATCCAAAATATTTATATCATTTATGCTAATCCATAATGTTTAGAATAGCCTATTTATTGAATAAAAACAAGATTTTTATTGTTTGTATACAGGAGAGATTCTACTTTCGTCAACACATTCTCAATACAGTGAATCCTCCATCCGTTCGGCGCTTGCTTTTATTTGACGTTTATCCTATTTTTCATGCATTGTGCGACAGTGATGATATACGGAAAGGAATGATATGGAGCTGGATGTACTCTGTATGATGGCGCACCCGGACGATGCCGAGATACTCTGCGGCGGAACGCTCATCAGGCTTAAAGATCAGGGGTACCATGCCGGCATCGTGGACTTTACCCGCGGGGAGATGAGCACGAGGGGCGATGTGGATCAGCGCTCACGTGAGGCGGCGTGCGCGGCGGAGATACTGGGCGTCGATGTGCGGGCGAATCTCGGATTTCCCGATGCCGCTGTCGAAAACACGGCTGCAAACCGGAAACGGGTTGTCGAGGCGCTCAGGGAGTATCGTCCCTATATCGTCATAACCCATGGTTCCAACAACCGTAACCCCGACCATACCCATACCTCAATGCTGGTCAGGGAATCGTGTTTCACCTCGGGCCTTGCTCGGTACGATACGGGACAGCCGCCACACAGGCCGAACAAGATTCTCTATGTGATGGAATATTATGAGGTCATTCCGACCATCATTGTCGATATAACCGACCAGTTCGACCGTAAGATGAAAGCGGTATCCTGCTACCGGAGCCAGGTTCACAATCCCGATCAGGAAGGGCTGCCCACCTATATCTCGTCGGAGCGGTTCTCGCGTGAGATCGAAGCCCGGATGCGGTATCACGGCTCCAGGATTCACACCGATTACGCCGAGGGTTTCCGCATGGATTCGCCGGTCGAGATTCAGGACCTTGTCAGCGAAATCGGTCTGCGCGCCCTGATTCCCGGACAGGGACGGCGGTGAAGAGTCACAGTGTACAGGAAGATCGCGTCTTCGCGGAACGGGAGTCAACACAGCGCAGGGGGAATGAATCGTTATGAACATCGGCATTACCTGTTATCCAACGTACGGCGGCAGCGGAACGGTCGCCACCGAGCTCGGCAGGCGGCTTGCGGGACGGGGACATAAAATCCATTTTATCACCACGGCGCTTCCCTACCGTCTTACCGAGTTTGTCGAGAATGTCTACTTCCATGAAGTTCAGGTGTTCAATTATCCCCTGTTCGATTATGTCCCCTACAGTCTCTCGCTTGCCTCGAAAATGGCTCAGATTGCGCTCCGTGAGGAACTCGACCTCCTCCATGTCCACTATGCCATTCCTCATGCCACAAGCGCATATCTGGCAAAAAAAGTGATCGAGCGTAAAAAAATACTGCCCGTCATCACCACCCTGCACGGCACCGATATAACTCTCGTCGGCATGGACCCTTCCTACTATGATATCACACGGTTTTCCATCGAGGAATCGGACGCGGTTACCGCTGTTTCGCAGTATCTGAGAAACCAGACGCTGTACCGGTTTACCGTGGATAAAAAGATCGAGGTGATACCCAACTTCGTCGATCCCGACCGTTTTAAACCCCAGCCATCCATGTGCCGGGCATGTTTCGCTCAACCGGACGAAAAAATTCTCATGCATATTTCAAACTTCAGGCCGGTCAAACGGGTACAGGATATCATCGAGGTTTTCGATGGCGTCGTGAAGCATATGAAGGCCCATCTCATTCTTGTCGGCAGCGGCCCGGAAAAAGAAAACGCCCGTATACTCGCTGAGCAGAAGGGGATTGTCGACCGTGTGCATTTCCTCGGAAGGCAGGAAGATGTCAGCAGCATCATTCCCCTCGCCGATCTCTATCTGCTCCTCTCGGAGCACGAAAGCTTCGGGCTGACCGCGCTCGAGGCCATGAGCTGCGAGGTTCCCGTCGCCGGCACATCGGGAAGCGGAATGGATGGATTTCTCGGGGATGGCGCTGCCGGACTGTTGTTCCCCGTGGGCGATATTTCCGCAATGGTCGATGGCTGTCTCAGAATTCTCAGTAGCCCTGAGCTGGCAAAAAATATGGGACAGCAGGGAAGAGAGCGCGTCATCGAAGAGTACCATGTGGATAAAATCGTCGACCGGTACGAAGCGCTCTACCGGAAGGTTCTCAGGGAGGGGATCGCCTGAGAAAACGATCACCGGCTGCGGGCCGGCATTCCCCGGCGATAGTGTATTAGTGCTGCATCTTTATAAGATTAACGATGCCGGGCCACGTCCGGCATGACCATTATCCCGAAACCGTTTCAGTATAATCTTCTTCATAAGCCTTAATAAGGCCTGTGGAAATTACCTGCGTGTCATAACGGGGAAAAACGGGATACATAATCGTATTGCTTCGGCGAATGAACTACCCCGCAGTAAACTGCGAGGTGTCGGATCGGGCTCCCTAACCCTTAATCCCTTTCCACCTAAAAAAAGGGGTAAGGGAAATCGATACGACTTCGGTATTTGCCTGCCCCCGATACGGGGGAAGGTGTCACGAAGTGACGGAAGGGGGCTTTTTACCCCGAAGTAAACTCTGAGGAATTCTTTGATTAAACAGTGACATCGGATGACGTCATGCCGAACTTGTTTCGGCATCTGTTCCTGCTATTGGTATCATTATTTATCCGCCGAGCAATACTACAGAACCTCTTGAAATGAAAATTATCTGACATACAGCTTCTCTTACATTGTTTTCACCCTCTCCAGGCGAAATAGTGATCATAGCACCGAAATGAAGGTGATCGTTTTGGCAGAGCAGCACACGTCTTCACGGTTCAGCGGCCCGTCCGATGCCATCGACATGGGGCGGCTGGAAAAAGAAACCCAGAAGATATTTTTCCTGGGTCTTCTCGTGGCTGTTTCACTCCATGCGGCGGTCGGTTCATACTTCATGTTCAAAAAAACCGTGGTCAAAGTTGTGAAGCCGGCGACCATGGAGCTCGTGATCAGACGGCCGCGGATGACAAAAGCTTTTGAATTCAAGAAAAAGAGGCTGAAAACCCGAACCCTTGAGCGCAAGAAAGTCATCGAGCGTAAACCGACAGCGGATATTCAGACCAAATCCGTTTCGACCATCGAACTCATGGGAAATGTTGCCTCGTTTGATTATTCGAACGAGATGAATACCGATATGGAGCAGGAAGTGGTGATTCCCATCGGCATCGAAATTCAGATGCAGGCTTCCCGTGAGCCGGAAAAGCAGATTTCGATGAAGGAAGAGATGATTTCCCTCGATGACCTCGATACCGGCCAGTACAAGGCCATGGTCATTCAGGACCCGAACAACAAGCAGAGCATCAAGGGATTTGTCTATATCTCGACAGCATGGGGAGCACAGCTCAAGCCGCCGGATGATTTGAAACGGGCGGTCATCAACCTTGTGGAGGCTGTGAACAGATACACGAAAATAAATGCGAAATCGGAAGCGCACCTGTATCTTGACTCGCGCAAGATAATGGAAACGCCCTTTGTATATGTGACAGCCGACAGGGCGTTCGAGCTGACCGATATCGAGCGGAAGAACTTCGGAGATTATTTACGTCAGGGAGGATTTGCGGTAATCGACAACGGCACCCCCGAATATGAGTATGGCCAGGCCGAGGCATCGCTCAGGCAGATGCTGAGGGATTCGCTCGGAGCCGATGCTCAGTTTCTGCCGATACCCAGGGAACATCCGCTGTACCACTGTTTTTTTGATTTCGATGACGGTCCTCCGCAGGGAGCTGAAATTCAGATATCGCAGACGACGACTACCGGGATGCCGAGCGAGAGAATCCGGGATGCATCCATAGCCAAAGCGGTGATTTATCTCGAGGGCATCTGGCTCGATGAACGTCTGGTGGCGATTTACTCGGATAAAGGGTATGCGCGGAAGTGGACATTAATGGTAAACAATGAACCCCAGCTTAAAATGGGGGTTAATTTTGTCGTATTTGCGCTGACACAGAATGGCGGTATCGCCCGGCAGAAAATCGAGCTGTTCTCCGCGGTACAATGATACCGGATTCCCCGCGAATGTATAATGATGCTTCAGATGCGGAGTACATGCGGAACATGGCCGGCATTTGAACGGTATTCACATGAAAAAAGACCGGTCACAATTGATGAAACAGGGAAGCGCACGAAAGATATCCTGACATGAAAAAAATGGTGCTCATGCAGCCGGAACAGTATTACTTAAAAGGTAAATATTAAAAAAGTGTATAAATTATATTAATTTATTGGCCAAAAGAAAGATTTTAAATATATGAATTACCCGCTTGACATGAATCTGATATTAACTATATTTTATGATGGGGTAATTTCAAGAAACGGAAAAGCCCCTGTCTTATAAGAAAAAAATGCCAGGAGGATATGTACAGTAAACCCCATGATTAACCATCATCACCCATTGCGGAAAAGATGATGGACAGCACCGAAAGGAAGGTGGTCGTTCATGGCAGAGCAGTACACGTCATCACGTTTCAGCGGTCCATCCGATGCCATCGACATGGAAAGACTGGAGAAAGAAACTCAGAAGATATTCTTTCTGGGTCTTCTTGTGGCTATTTCGCTCCATGCGGCGGTCGGTTCGTACTTCATGTTTAAAAAGACCGAGGTCAAGGTCGTTAAACCGGCGACCATGGAGCTGGTAATCCGGCGCCCGAGAATGACCAAGGCTTTCGAGTTCAAGAAAAAGAGGGTGAAAACCAGGACTCTTGAACGCAAGAAAGTCGTCGAGCGGAAACCGACAGCGGAAATTCAGACCAAGTCCGTTTCGTCCGTCGATCTCATGGGCAGTGTAGCCTCGTTTGATTATTCGAACGAGATGAAAACCGATCTGGATCAGGAAGTCGTTATTCCGATCGGTATCGAAATTCAGATGCAGGCAGCCCGTGAGCCTGAAAAACAGATTTCGATGAAAGAAGAGATGATTTCTCTCGATGACCTCGATACCGGCCAGTACAAGGCCATGGTTATTCAGGACCCGAATAACAAACAGAGTATCAAGGGATTCGTCTATATCTCGACAGCGTGGGGCGCCCAGCTCAAACCGCCCGACAAGCTGAAACGAGCGGTTATCAATCTTGTCGAAGCGGTCAACCGTTACACCAACATCAACGCAAAGGTCGACAGTCATCTGTACCTCGATTCACGGAAGATTTACGAGACGCCGTTTGTGTATGTTGTTTCTGACAAGGCATTCGAATTGACCGATATCGAGCGCAGAAACTTCGGGGAATACCTGAGAAAAGGCGGCTTTGTTGTCGTTGACAACGGGACCCCCGAATATGAATTCGGGCAGGCGGAGGCATCGCTCAGACAGATGCTGAAAGATTCGCTCGGCGCAGATGCGCAGTTCCTCCCGATACCGAACGAGCATCCGCTGTACCACTGCTTCTTCGATTTCAACGATGGTCCTCCGCAGGGCTCCGAGATACAGATGGTGCAGACTACAACTACAGGCGCTCAGGGCGAAACCGCCCGTAACTCGTCGATGGCGAAAGCCGTTATTTATCTTGAGGGTATCTGGCTTGATCAACGTCTTGTCGCAATCTATTCCGACAAGGGATATGCAATCAAGTGGAAAGACCTTTCGAATAACGAGCCTCAGCTCAAGATGGGTGTGAATTTCGTAGTGTTCGCTCTGACCCAGGCCGGCGGTATTGCACAGCAGAAGATGGATTTCTTCTCCGCCGTTCAGTGATACACGCTTTTTATATGTCACACACAGATTTTTTTAACCGGTATGGAATCCGTTCCATACCGGTTTTTTTCTCCTGAACATGATTATTTCACCACGGTTGATGAAATATCGAGACACCGGAGCATGTCCTCTTTCCGGGCCATAAACTTACTTCCGTATTCACGGCGGCGGAGAAATCCCGGAATGTCCGTATTTGAACAATCGTTGTATCGTTTACGGACATTTTTACTCTATTCTGTTCACACGATTCATGGAACACGGATGTCGCGGATCGGGCGGACTTGACTGTTTATCTATACTACGAATTTGATCGAATGCAAACTATTGAATATTGCTAATTACATTATAATTAATACCTTATAACTCGTTATCGATTCGGGGGATTTTAAAATTATCCGGTAAAATGCGATGCAAGACGTATTAATTATCGACCTGTATCGTAAATTTTAAAGATTTAACGCCGGTGGCATAAATATTGCATACTTAGCATTATGGGATATACTGTCCGAATTATGACTTTTATGGTTATTTTTCGTGTTACATGAATTTTAAAAGTAACAATTTTCTTCTTGACAAATTTCCAGATTTTTCCATATTAAATACAGCGGAGGAACAGGGCGACTCGACTGGGTATCACGGATTTCGTACCTGTTACCGTGATATTGATTCCGTTCGATGGTTAATAAAACCGGGATGGTATCAATTTCACAGAAAGACGCGAGATTCTTATGGCAGACCACACTGAGCTTCTGAAATCCCCAAGACCGTCTGATATCATTGATATTTCCAGACTCGAAAAAGAAAACCAGAGCCTCCTGTATGTGGGGCTTCTCCTGGCGTTTGTGATCCATCCGGTGATCGGTTCGTATTTCATGTTTAAAAAATCGGATGAAACGATCACACAGGCCTATCCGGTCAAATTTTCCGTAACAAGTACACGAAATACAAAACCCCTGGAACTGAAACCCAAGAAGGTCTCGCTTCGGATTATCCAAAGGGGTCAATTGTATATAAAACAACCTGTTGCCAGGCTCGAAACAAAAATGGATTATTCGCTCGAAATTCGTGAACCCGTGGATAAACTTGCTCTGGAAACTTCAGTAGAAAACAGCGCTGAAATTAATGAAAAAGAGCAGAAACAAGCTGAAACGGATGTGCCGATTTCCAGCGAATTAAACAACCGTATATCGATGAAGAACGAACTGATCTCGGTCGTCGATTTCGATACGGGACGGTATAAGGCGATGGTTGTCCATGACCCGTCAACCATGGACATCCGTGGATTTATTTACATGGCATCGACATGGGGCTCCCAGCTCAGGGTTCCCGATAATCTGAAACGTGCGGTGATTAACCTTGCGGAAGCCGTAACCCGCTATACCGGCATAGAAGCGAAGGTTGATTCTCATCTTCTTCTCAATTCACGGGATATATTTAACGTACCGTTCATCTACATTACTACTGAAAAGGTATTCGAAATCACACCGGACGAGCGTTTGAATCTGGAAGAATACCTGCATTCCGGCGGATTCGCGGTCTTTGACAACAACGAGCCGAGTTTTGATTGCAGTCAGGCCGAATCTTCCCTCCGTAAGATGATTCGTGACGTTCTTGGCTCAGGAATACGATTTGTACCGATTCCAAATGATCACCCCATTTATCACTGTTTCTTCCATTTTGACGATGGTCCGCCTCAGGGCTCCGAAATTAAAATGTTTATGACCACAACCTCCGGCAGATACGGTGAGGCTGCCCGTAACAGCGCTATTGGGAAACCCGTTCATTATCTCGAGGGTATCTGGATTGATGGCCGCCTTGTGGCAGTGTATTCGAACAAGGGGTACGGGGCGAAATGGAAAGACAACGACAATAACGACCCCCAGCTTAAAATGGGCGTCAACATGGTTGTTTATGCCCTTACTCAGGAGGGCGGCATAGCGCAGAAAACCATGAGTCATTATTTCAACGTTCAATAACGGATACCGCATAGTCTTCCCGCCGTACAATGCTCCGATTCCCGATGAAAATTCTGTTATCCGGTTAAATCAGCTGACATGATTGATCCCCATCGGCTTCGCCGTGTCCTCCTTAGGGAAATGAAAGTGCCCTTAAAGCCGCTCCCCCCTTAAAAAGGGGGGATGCCGCAGGCAGGGGGGATCACATACTATCGGAAGAAATTATCAATTCTGATTATATAGTTTTCTATGCTTATCGAACTGAATAACCGGATAATGAAAATATTGTCATTCTTTGTATATCATAACTCCTTGAAAAACTACCCCGGAACAAGACGCGTTTTTTTCACGAGCTGTCCGTATTCGGACATTACCTGTCTCATGTACGGACAATATGTGACGATATGTTTTTAACCGGAATGCATCTTATTTTAATAATAACAACATATTAGTCTTTATGGCATATTTATAGCTCTTATAGTGAACAGAAAGCATGCGTAACAACCCGGGGTCAAACGCTGTATGGAACACGTTCCGAGGCCTTCTCGGCGAACGTGATGAACTATTACAATGAAGATTCCCAGCGTAAAGGCGGGTGATTCGGTATGACACAGGAATTCAAATCATCACGGTTTCACGGGCCCTCCGATGCAATCGACATGAAGCATCTGGAACAGGAGACGCAGAAGTTGTTCTTTCTGGGTCTGCTCGTCGCGGTATCGCTTCATGCAATGGCGGGGTCCTATTTCATGTTCAGGAAAACCGAGGTGAAAGTGGTAAAACCTGCGACCATGGAGCTCGTTATCAGGCGGCCGAGGATGACAAGGGCATTCGAGTTCAAGAAAAAACGCATACAGGTCCGTTATCTCGAGCGTAAAAAAGTGGCTGAGCGCCAGCCGGTCAAGGATATTCAGATGAAACCTCCTTCGTCCATGGACCTCATGGGTAAAATCGTGTCGTTTGAATACGATACCGATATGAAGACAAACATCGAGAGTGAAACGATCATTCCTCTCGGTGTCGAGATTGAAATGGCCTCGACCCGTGAACCGGAAAAGCAGATTTCCATGAAACAGGAGATGATCTCGCTCGATGACCTCGACACCGGGCAGTACAAGGCCATGGTCATCCAGGACCCGAAAAACAAGCAGAGCATCAAGGGATTCGTTTACATTTCCACAGCGTGGGGCGCCCAGTTAAAACCGCCCGACAAGCTGAAACGGTCTGTAATCAATCTCGTGGAAGCATTGAACCGTTACACGAATATCAATGCGAAAGTCGACAGCCACCTCTACCTGGATTCACGGAAAATATTCGAAACGCCCTTCGTGTATATAACTGCCGACAAGGCATTTGAATTGACCGAGATCGAACGGAAAAATTTTGGGGAATACCTCAGAAAGGGCGGTTTTGCGGTCATAGACAACGGAACGCCCGAGTATGAATTCGGCCAGGCGGAAGCATCCCTGCGGCAGATGATAAAAGATTCGCTGGGAGCCGATGCACGGTTTCTTCTCATATCGAATTATCATCCTCTTTATCATTGTTTCTTCGATTTCGATGACGGTCCTCCGCAGGGCGCCGAAATACAGATGGTCCAGACGACAACGACCGGTGCTCAGGGTGAGGGCGCTCGAAATTCGTCTATGGC
>JAJFUH010000075.1 GCA_021372535.1 bacterium | reverse complement strand
TATTTTATTAGATATATATTATATTAGTAATATAAATATATGCACATGCACAAATAAATTTTAAAGGTTTTTTAATCAATCCTGCATGAAAACCCCTTTATCAATTATTGTACATTCATGAGTAACAATAGTACGATAAATTTGTAAAGGATATTATATATACCATATTTTCCGGGCTAAAAAAAGTGACCCAGGAGAGCGATATTGGCGAAATTTATTTTTGTAATTTGAAACGGACGCTGTTATCCGCTATTGTTTTGGAAGTAAACCGTTTTTCTCTTCAATGACATGATAACCGGTGCATATGTCCTCTTATATGCTTCCGTGATAATAAAATAATAAAAACAGTTTATAAAAAAAGTCAGGATTTGTATATGTCTATAGATTTTATTGAGGATGTTAAAAGGTCAATCGAGTCGAGTATCCCTACCTCCGCCGGGATAGTAGGAAAAGTTACTAAAATCATTTACGATGATTCGGCGAGTATCAGCGATCTTGTAAAAGTAATCGAGCACGATCCTCCTCTGACAGCGAAAATTCTTAAAGTTGCAAATTCCGCTTATTATGGTTCCTCAACCACAATCACTTCTCTTTCGCGAGCTGTGGTAGTTCTTGGTTTCAATACAATAAAGGAAATTATTGTCTCAGTTTCGGTTCTTCATTATTTCTTCGATAACGAAGGCTCATCGGTAGTGGACCTTCCGGGTTTGTGGCTGCATTCGGAAGGAACGGCCAGGGCTTCACAGATAATTTCCCAGCTTACGATAAAAGAACGTCCCGAAGTCGCCTATACAATCGGTTTGCTTCATGATATTGGTAAAATTGTTCTTGCTCTGATTTTCCCCGTGCAGTATGCGAAAGTTGTCGAATTAGCCGCTGAAAACAGATGCCGGATCATACTTGCCGAACGAAGGATATTGAATACCGACCATACCATGATCGGTGAGGTACTCTGCGATCTCTGGGGATTGCCCGAGGAAATCAGCTCAGCAATATCGCTTCACCATGATCCCGGATCGATGACCGAGATGGGTAATAAAATGCCCCACATCATCAATCTGGCGGATTACATGTGCCGCAAGATTCAGATAGGCAATCCCTGTGATTCGCTCGTTCCCGATCCTTCCCCGGCAGCGCTGGCTATTCTTGGATTATCTCAGGAAAAAGTAAAATCGAATCTTGATATAATCGAACAGAAACTGGGTGCATATAAGAAAGAAATTCAGGATTTTTTCACGGAAATTGATTAACCTGGGTTTATTCACAAAATTTAATAAAACAGGAATTCTCGCGGATTGGGCGGATTTACACGGGTGTGAATTTTTTTAATATATTCAAGAGTGTCCGGGTAAAATTGTAATAATCAAGCAGGGACAGGCCGTGACCTGTCCCTGCCGGGTATCATTTTTGAATTTTCCGGGTTAGATTTCTGACCGGACACCCATTTGCAGCTTAAACTGTCATTTTGTCAGCATCATGCGTCCCGCAGCAACATTTCCCCCGCTGACGAGCTGCGGAATATAGACTCCGGAAGAAACCATATTCCCGCCATCATCTCTTCCATCCCACACAACGCTGTGTTTCCCCGCCTGTAACTGAGCATCCAGAAGTGTCCGGACTTTTCTGCCGAGCACATCGTATACGGTAAGAGTCGTCGATCCCATTTCAGACAGGCTGAACGAAATGGTTGTCGATGGATTGAACGGATTCGGATAGTTGCCGGTGACAGCGAAGCCGGCAGGAACCAACTCGGCAACTGCCGATGGCTTTCTGAAGGTCATTGGATCGAAATCCATGACGTAAATGGCATAACGATCACCTACCCTGACACCGTCTTCAAATCCGGGGTAGCTTGCGGAGAATACAATTTTCCTGCCATCCGGAGACCATGAGCCTTCGGTAGTTACACACTGCGCATCCGGGAAAAGTGGATACGACACACCGGTGACCATATTAGAAACGCAGAGTCCGGTTTTTGTTTCAGAGCCGGAAGTAAAATCTCCCGTATGGAGAATCCACTGACCATCCGGAGAAACATCGGAAACACGGGCGTTCCTGCCATCGTTGTTCGGACCGTAGAAGGTGAGCTGTTTCGGGACACCGCCCTCGCAGGGAATACTGAATATCTGCCAGAGGCCGTTTGCGTCCTTCATGCTGCAGATGACCATGGAATCATCCGGACTGAAGCAGGGGCAGGTTGCCATCTGAGCTATCTGCCACTCGTTCCCGTTGGACATGTCCCTGACATACATTCCCGTTATTATCGGCTCCCAAACGTCCAGGTTCCAGCCTTTCGGCGTGATAAACATATTGGGATCCCTTTTCACAAATACGAACCAACGTCCGTCATGGCTCCAACGCCCCTGTATGGCGTCCTTGGAGATGATACGCTCCACTCCGGTGTCGATGTTCCGGGAGACAAGAGTGGTGGAGCGAGTGAGCAATTCGCCTGCCTGCACGGTGGTACCGTCCGGCATGGTGACGGTGTAAGAATTGTCCCCCTGTTGTTCGTCAACGAAGAGCTTGCGGACACCGACTACTTCTTTACCGTCAGGGGTGAGACCGCATGTCCGCCAGATGCCCGCGGATCCCCCGATAATTTTTTTGTCAGGCGAATTCCAGTCGCGGATGAAACTCATATACCAATCACTTGCAAGACGAGGCTCACCGCCCTCTACCGGAATCATCCATGCGGCGAAAAGGAAATCATCGAATATAATCCATTTCCCATCGGGAGTAAAAAAAGGATTCCGGTTATAGGTATGAAGAAACTGAAGCAGGGTCATTGTTTTGTTAATAGGATCGTCTTCGAGATCATAGACATCATTGGGCTGGCTGAATATATCCTTCGCCCACTGAGGGCAATCGGGCAAGTCAATCATCTTGAATATGTTTTTTGATCTCAGCTCTTCACTTGTAGGACCGGAAATGACTACCCTTTTTGCCCACGGGAAATCGTCCTGGGCGGGCGCGGGCGCTGCTATCATGAAAATTACGGCCAGCAGGGCGAACGCAAGCAGTACAGCTTTCACGTTCCGGGACTGTGATACGGTCCCATTCGGTGTGTGAGTTGTGTGTTTCATGGCCCATTCCTCCTTATGGAATGAGGTGAAATGTATCTGAAGATGAGAAGGAATTCATTATGGAGACAGTGCCTTAGTGCCTCAGAGCCCTATCTATTTAACCAGTGTCATCCGACCAGTCTCAACCTTTCCTTCCATCTTCAGCCGAGAAATGTAAATGCCGGATGACACCGGTATTCCGTTTTGATCACGCCCGTCCCACACAACCGAATGTATCCCTGAGGAAAGTTCCTGTGAAACGAGCTCCCGGATTTTCTGGCCGGTAATCGAATAGATGACCAGTTCCGTGAAGCCATCCCCCGGAAGTGAGAACCGTATCGTGGTGGAAGGATTGAACGGGTTCGGGAAATTCCCGATGAGTTTGAATTCAACCGGCTCCGAAGATGCTGCAGTATCCGGTTGGGCTGATTTCCACAGTCCGAAATCGCTTATGTAAATTGTAGATTTCTTGATATTCTTGCCGTTGATGAACGCTCCGCCATAGAGCGTGTAGCAGAATTGACGGCCGCTTGGTGACCAGTCACCCATCTCCGCGGTCTCCGATTTGTTGATGACCAGATCGTACGCCATCTGGTTTTTGAGGTTATACGCCCTCAGCAGAGCGTACGATCCGTACTCGATGACGCACCCTGAACAGAGCACCCATTCGCCGTCAGGCGAGCATTTCGGGTTCCACCAGAGTCCCTCGCCGGTGAGCTGCTCCGGCTGGCCGCCCTCGATCGGGGCGCGGAAGAGCTGATCTGTAGCGTCCCAGCTCCAGTCAACGTATATGATGAATTCACCATCGGGCGTAATCGTGGGAGATTTCCCGGTGCCGGATATCCTTTTTGATTCACCGGAGGTCAAATCGAGTACGGAGATGCCATAGTAGTCGCCATCCACATATACAAAGTACCTGCTGTCAGGGCTCCAGCATCCTTCGCTTGCATCCTTCACAATCTCCCTGCGCTCGCCGGTGCGAATGTTGACACTCTCGATGACCGGCATGAGAGACAGTCCTTCAGCGGCGGTTTTTTTCTCAAAACCGTTTATTTTCGGGATGTATTTCACGAAGGTTATTTCGCCGCCATCGGGAGTGAAGCAGAGGATGTGCGTCTTTCCCCTCGGCGACACGCTCCCGTCGTATAGAGACTCTCCCGTATTGTCAAGCGCGAGAGACGGTCTGCCGCCCTGCACGGGAATCGCCCAGATGCCTTGACCCCCTCTCCCGGTGAAAGCGATGAGTTTTCCCGTAGGAGACCACACCGGATTTTCCTGACCGTTCTCAAGACTCTCCAGCAGAGTTGAGGGAAGCCCGTCCGGAACCGCTATTTCGAGGGGGCCGGATTGTGCAGTCACATACTCGCGATGGTCCGTTCCTTCGAATCGGATATCAACTTGAGAGGGAGAAAGAACCGGAGACGCCACCGGTTCTGATTCCGGCTGTGATGCGTCGGTCTGGCGTGCTGAAGAGGTCTTCTCCGAAGTATCTTCCAGTGTTTCCGCTGCGGCAGGCTCCGATTCATGTAAAACAGCCGCCTGGAAATTGCTCATGGAAAGCCCGTCACCGGATGCGTGTTCCATTACTGCATCGGTAACGGTGGGTTCAGACGATTGGGAACCGGCTGAATCATCGTGTGCGGTATTCGGCTGTCCGGAAACCAGCGGAACACCTTCACCCCGGTCGTGTGTTTTCTGTAGAGGAGGAATCGCATGATATGCGAGAGATTCTGCCTGTTCGGGTTGCAGCGACTTGCTTACCTGCTCTTTTACAGCTGAAACCGCCGCGAGAGTGACCTCCGCTGCCTTGCGCGAGACTGTTTCGGGGATAGTCCGTATCTGAGCAAAGCTTTTTCCGCGAATACCCACGAGCCCGGCAAGAAAGACCACCGAAAGACAGAGCGAATAAACAGTCACGAGCATATATGAGCTCACTTTGAGAGATATCGCCCGGGAAGCATTGAGAATCCGCTCTATTCTGCGGCGCAGCGGGGAAGCAGAGACAATACCCACCCCTGTGACGAGTTCATGGACTCTGGGATTGCAGGCATCTGCAATGGCAATGAGATTCCGGGCATATGCCTTGTGATTACCGGTGGCGCTCATCACCACATCGTCACAGGCATAATCGCTCGTCTCCTCGATCAGCCGGGATAATATCCACATAAGCGGCTGGTAAGGGATAAGGGCGACTCCGATATGCCGGAAGAGGTTCCAGAGGTTGTCGCGGCGGCGATAGTGTGCGAGTTCATGGAGGAAAACCGCCCGGCTTTCGAGCAACGCTTCCTGCCTCCCGAGAGGGAGAAAGATGCAAGGCTTTACGATTCCGACAAGAAACGGACTCCACACCGAAGGGCTTTGAAGAATAAGGGGAGGACTGATGCCGATCTCCCGTGCCGCTCTGGCGCAGGCTGTACGGAATGATTCCTTTGCGGTGACAGCTGAACGACGTATGAGTATGATGTACAGATGATGCAGAATAAGTCTGACTATAAGAAAGAGAGATACCGTGATCCAGAGAATGGCAAACGAAAGGTAGACGAGTGCCCGTCCGTTAAGCGGGAGAAATCGCCGCGCCTGCACGTGAATTGTTTTATGGCTCGTAGCGGAGAATCCCGGTTCATTCGTCATGGAATCCATGCGGTCTGATGTCAGGAGAGGCGCTTTGACACCAGGAGGCGCAGGATAGTGATACCGGTCGGGAGAGCCGCCGGGTAAAGACTGAGGGGCGGAATAGGAATGAACGTCGTCACTATCGTTCCGAATCTTTGGCAACAGAGCAGCAGGGGAAGACATCTGCACGGAGGTGATGAGTGGTATATGAATAACGAATCCCCGGATACCCGTTTCCCGAATAATGATCCACATGAGCGGGCATAGGAAAACCGCTGTGAGAAATGCCCGAAGCACCAGAGAACGGACAGCCGCCCCCTGTTTCCTCAGCACATGCGCAGCCGCAATGCCAACCGTGATCACTACACCGGACTGGAGGAAAAGATTCGCCCCCGCGGTGGCTGCATAATTGGAGAGGATTAACAACCAAGCCTGCAGTTGTGTTCCGTTCACCGCTTATTGCTCCTTTTTTCCGAAAGCTCGGAGAGTTCTTTAAGCTCCCCGGGGGTTACATAACGGTTTTTGAGCAGATAAGAAACCATGCCCTGCGGGGAACCCGCGAAAAGGCGGTCGAGAAAGTCCTGGAACATCTGCTGTACCACTCTTTCGTTGCGAACAAGCGGGAAGTATTCGAACGTGGCATCGTTTTCATCATGATCGATTACTTTCCGGCGTTCGAGTCTTCTGAGCAGAGTCTGCACTGTCGAGTGGGCGATCGGTTCCAGCGCGGCAAGGGCATCGGTTATTTCCCGCGCGGTCGCCCGTTTTCTCTGCCAGAGCACCTGCATGATGCGCAGTTGTAGACGTGTGAATTTTTCATTTACCATAACATACCTCGACATATGAAGAAATGGACAGGAAAGGTTTATTTACAACTGTAAATTTACACTTGTCTATAGTTTTGTCAAGCTTTTTTTTATAATAGTTATTCATGTTTTCCGGCTCGGCCTTTTAAACGGGTCCTCACTACTGAGATAGTGCTTCGGCGAATAAATAATGAAATTACTGTCTGGAATTGATGCCGAAACAAATCCGGCATGACAAAATCAGATGTCAGTGTTTATCCACCGGTGCAAAAAACATTAATAAATTCTCCATATTCGTTCATGTCCGGAATCCGCTGATCAGTGTTTTTTGTTTACATTTGGAATGAGTTTTCATAGATTCATCTATCACCTGTACAATACCGCATATACGTAATTAATTATGGAGGGTCGATGCATAGTCACGATTATGCAAAATCCGATATCAACCGTCTTATCAAAGCGCTGAAACATGAAGAGCCCGATCGTGTGCCGCACCTTGAATTATGGGTTACGAGCAAGCCGGTCTATGAATATGTTCTGGGTCGGAGGCTGGAATACGATGTCGAGGACGCGCGCGTGGGGGGAATCTCGGTTGCCCCCGAGGATTATGTCGAGTTTGCCGCCCGTCTCGGAATGGATGCGGTGCTCTGCAATTTTTCCTGGCGTCCGAACAACGTGTTCTGCCAGGCTTCCGATGGTACCGAACATTACATCGGCGGCACGGTGAAGAGCCCTGCGGATTTGGGAAACCTCGAACCGCCGGTTCCCATGAAAAAACAATTCGACTATCTCGAACGTTACATCAGGGCCGCCGAAGGAACAGGAATCGGTGTTGTGGCGAATTTCACCTCGTTTTTCGACAGCACAATGCTTGCAGTGGGTGTCAACGATGCTTTTCTCCTGTTTTATGACGACCGGCCGTTTCTCGAAAAGCTCATGGATATTCTCCTCGAACACCAGGAAATGGTGATGCGGGAGGTTTGTGTACGGTACGGCGATGCAGTGGCGTTTTTCATGGTTAATGACGACATCGGCCATAATGATGGCCTCATGATCAATCCCGATATGTTCGATGAGATTTTCCCGCACCGCATGAAACGACTTATCGCTCCCGCAAAGGAGCTTGGAAAGCTCCTTCTCATGCACACCGACGGGAAGATGGATAAAATTCTGCCGATTCTCTATGATGTGGGATTTAATATGGTTCATCCCATCGAACCGGAATCGAACGATATTTTCGAAGTGAAAAAACGCTGGGCCGGGAAAATGGCCTTTATCGGTAATATTCCCACCGTTCTCCTTGCGTACGGTACGAAGGAGGAGATCGGGGAACGCGTGAGGGAATACTGTATCAACCTTGCTCCGGGAGGGGGATGGGTGCTCGGTTCCTCCACAAGCATCATGGATGGTATTCCGCCCGGGAATTTTGTTGCCATGGTCGAAGCCGCTCATCGTTATGGCCGTTATAGCTCGCTCGGGAGAGATGCTTGATAGATATATGGACCGATAATTGAATGTAATGCCGGTAGCGGGCGGATAAAAAGCGGCATTGAGATTTTATTCACTGTATTTAATCAATCCGGGGGTGCGTTATGGCAATACTATATGGTCTTGTTTTTATTTCCATTGCCGGGTTTCTGCAGGGTTCGTTCTATCTTCCCATGACCTTTACGAGAAAATGGGAGTGGGAACATACCTGGTCCATATTTGCGCTTTCCGGGATGATTGTTTTCAGCTGGATATTCATAATCCTCACGGTGCCCGGCATTTTTTCCATATACCGTACGGTGTCGCCTCACGACATGCTCGTCTTTATCGTCTTCGGCGGATTATGGGGAATCGGGGGTGTGCTGAACGGTCTTGCGATGGACAGGCTCGGTATGGCCCTGGCATACCCCATCGTGCTGGGTACCGTTTCGAGTCTCGGGGCGCTCATTCCGCTTGTCGTGTTTTTCCCGTCCGCCCTGTTTGAGGTGCGCGGCCTTGTACTCATAGCGGGAACGATGGTCACCATTGTCGGGATTGTCCTCTGTTCGAGGGCGTTTGCACGCAAACAGCCCGCATCTGAACCATCAGCTTCCGGCTCCGGTTCATTGACCGCCAAACTGGCGCTGGCGATTGCCGCGGGAGTCATGTCGTCCCTCCTGAATGTCGGATTCGCATACAGCGCCGGGCTGATCGAAGCCGCTAAAAGCGCCGGAGTATCCGATGCATTCGCGACCAATACCGCCTGGGCGCTTATTCTGACCAGCGGGGGTTCTGTCAACGTTCTGTATTGTCTGTATCTCATGGTGAAACGGCATACTATGAGGCAGTTTTTCGGTCCCGAAACAGTCCGTAACCTGGGTCTCGGAGCGCTCATGGGACTGCTCTGGTGCGCCGGCCTGTATATGTACGGATTCGGCGCGTCGACACTCGGAAGCTTCGGAGTCGTCGTTGGCTGGGTGCTGTTCATGTCCTCGGTGATTATCATTGGCAATCTCTGGGGAATCTGGAGAGGTGAATGGAAGGATGCCCCGCAGTCTGCACGGTCACTGCTTAACCGTGGGCTTGTGGTGCTTATCGCAGCGATTATCATCGTTGCGGTGAGTAATACGCTGTAAAAGAAGAAAAGAGGGGCAATTCTTCAAAAAGCCCCAAAAAAGAATATATTAGCGTTAGAAGGAGTTCGGAATCATGGAAAGAACGGCTTCGTGTCTTGCCAAGCTGGACAGGATGAATAAAACGCTCCGCCACATCGAGCCCGACCGTGTGCCGGTGAGCGACTTTTTCTGGGGGAGTTTCATCGAGCGCTGGAAAAAGGACCTTGGTCTTCCGGCTGACGCTGACATCTATCGTTACTATGACCTCGACTGGATTGTGACGGTGCCCAATATGGATCCCCACATAAAGCAGTTCGAGGTTCTCCGCGAAAATGATGAGGAAATTGTTGTCCGGACCGGTTTCGAGGCGGTGATACAGAAGAAGTATGACCATCCCATGCCGGCGTACCTCGAATTCGGTACCGATACCGTTGAGAAGATGACGGCATTCCGCTTCGATGATCCTCATGACGAGCGGCGGTATTTCAACGGCGGCGATAACCAGATAGCCGGCGTCGGCGACGGGTTTTTCAGAAACAGCCCGCCCTGGATCGATTCGGTGCGGTCGCTCTATCCGGATTTCCCCGTATATGGAAGCGTATGCGAGGGCTATGAGACTCTCTGGCGGATTATCGGCTCGGAAAACGCCCTGCTCTGGATAGGGCTCTATCCAGATGAGCTGGGAGCGTTTGTCGGGCGTATCAACGATTTTTCGGTCGAAATGGCGAAAGCCCAGATTGAGGCGGCGGGCGGCATGCTGGACGGCATGGTTATCTGGGGCGATGTGGCATACCGTAAGGATATGTTTTTCTCACCCGAATACTGGCGAACTTATTTCAAACCCGGGGTAAAGGCCATTATCGATGTCTGTCATGCGCATAACCTGCCGGTTATCTATCACGGCTGCGGGAATGTCAGCCGTATTTTCGGGGATTTCATCGAACTCGGCGTCGATGCCTACAATCCCCTCGAGGCCAAGGCGGGTCTCGATGTGATCGATCTGCGGCGCAGATACGGGCACAGCATTGCCTTCTGCGGCAACATGGATGTGCTCGACTGGGCGCAGGCAGAACTCGATGACCTGAAAAAGATCGTGCTGAGGAAACTCAATGCCGCAAAGGGCGGGGGATTCATTTTCCAGTCGGATCATTCCGTTCCCGGGAACATTTCGGGACAGAGGTATGATTACGTGGTCAAGCTCGTCCGGGAGTATGGGAGATATCCCCTCGATCTCGGCGAGTATGATATTGAAGATATGCGGTAAACTTCCCAGTGTATCTGTTTGTCAGTATTATTGATCATTGATGATAGATGCTGAAACAGGTTCAGCATGACGACTGGACCGAATCCACCTCACCCTGAACCCGTTTCAGGGTCTATACCGTAAAAATAAGTCACCGTTTCACAATGATGTTCTGTCGTCCGAACGCTCGTCTGTGATCATTTCCCCACTGTGGTAAACGCCGCTCATGGCTCGCTCCCGCCATTCCCGTGAAGCATCGTAATACGAGTACCGTGTATCGACGATGGATATGAGCAGGCTCTCTCTGTTACGTTTGAGCCTGCCGGTGATAACGCCGTCGGGACGGACGAAAAAGCTCGGCCAGCAGCTCTCCGGCGTTGTCGTGTTATTGGCGCTTATCCACATGTTGTTTTCCGCCGCATACGTCTGCATGGTCGGTTCGGTAATGACTCCCCAGATGTTTTCATCGGGGTTCTTCGGATTTTTGAATTTCCGTTTCCCGTTATAGTACGAATGAAACATGAGCTGAACGCCCCGTTTCGCATGTTCACGGTATAATTCGGGATAACGCATGTCATGGCATATCTGCAGCCCGCATATGATCCCTTTTATGGTGAGTACGGAAAAATGCGAGCCGGAGCTGTAATGTTTGAGGTCACCGGATGTTCCCTCTTTGTTACCCGTGCAAAACATCTTGTCATAGCGGTCAACAATTTTCCCATTGTCATCGATAACATAGAGGCTGTTATGAGGTTTATGATTTTCGGTGAGACGGTGATTCGAGCCGAGAATTACCCACAGGTGTAATTCACCCGCGTGGTTCATGATTGTTTCGGTGCAGCGCCGGAGGGTGTCCCAGTCATATGTGTCGAATGTCTCGAAATCGACTCCGGCATATCCGCCGAGGCATGTTTCGGAAAAATGTGCCACATCGGCGCCCTCGGCTTTTGCAGTGTCCATGAGCCGCAAAACCGTCCTGCAGTTGTTTTCGATATTGCCGGTAACCGTGAACTGGCAGGTGGCAACGGACAGTAGAGCCGCTGTCTGCCCCGTACTGCTTTTATTGAGATATTCGGGATTGGGCGGTTTCGACCGGTTGACCATCGCCGAACATCCCTGTTCGAGTATACCTGTAAAACCGCCTGCCGCCGCTGCCTTTACAAAGGTTCTTCTTTTCATCATTATTCCTGACCCGGATTATTCGAGAAAATATTTCACCACAAAGGCACAAAGGCACGAAGAGATATAATAGATTATTAATACTATCTTTAATGACAATTAAATGTTGACATCAAAAAGATATATAAAAACAAATCCGCGTATATCCGTATAATCCGTGTTCTATTGAATCTTGCGAATAGATTCAATTAACGGAATATTTACGCATATAAATCATTCTCCCGGTATCGCAGAATCAGGTTATCACCAGAAGAGCCGTTTGCCGGTTTCCCTGAGCATCGCATGGATATTGCACCCGAGTTTGTACCGCCGAATCCCGGCAAGGTTTTTGACCGGTGTGACCTCACCGTTCCTGATAAAGTAGACGTCGATTTTTTCGGGATCGCACTCGGCAAGTCCCCGTTCTTTCATGACACGGGTGAACCAGAGCTCCTGCGGATTCTGCCCCATGATGTACGAGCCGATCACATCGGTTTCGAAGGTGGAAAGGCCTGCTATAACGATGTTGCACAGCTCGTCCTTTCCGATACTGAACCCGTCGCCGTCACGGCCTATGACGCCCTCGACGATGTTGATCGTGGGTTTTATGGCCGATGCGGAATCGAGCGCACGCTGGGTCCACAGTTCGTCCCGCATGAGGTAGGGATGCTCTTTCATGAATTCCCGGACGGCTTCACGGTTTTCCCGGATTTTATCGAAGGCAGGCCGTCCTCCTTCGGCTTCGTATTTTTTGTAGGCGCCCTCGTAATCCCAGTATTTGAATCCGGCCTCGCGGTGTTTCAGAAAAGCCGCCTCGACACTTTCTCTCCAGTCTTTCGTAAAGTGCCTGGGATTAATCATGTAGACATTTTTAATGAGGAAATCGAGCTCCGCCCACTCATTGCAGTAATGGCCGTAACCGGTCGGAACCGATCCCTGGAGATTCTTTACCGAGAGTGTGGTGCCCGTGAGGTAGTGGTTCTTGAGTTTTGGCATGTTGATGAACATGTTGTCCGGATCCCCGAGCGGTCTGTAGGTCGGTATGGTGTTCCAGACTACCGGTTTGGGAACTTTATGCCAGTTGAGTTCGTTTTTGTTGTAATGGCTGAAGCGCTCGTATGTTGGCATCATCACGTTGATATTGTGCGCGTCCATGACGTTGTAAATACCGGTCATGCGGTGGTTACGGATGTTCGTTCCTCCGCGGTCTCCGAGCATGACATTGGTGTTGCCGATTTCACGGAGTCCCTCGACAAATCCTGCCGCAAAGTCAGAAGAGGTGATGACTCCGGTCACCGGGCTGTATGAATTATCGGGAATCCATGTATAGTTCATTTTGATAAATGTCGATCCGCCTTTTGTGGAACCTTTTACAAAAATATCGGGCACGATTTTTTTCCCAGTTTCATAAATCTGGTCGCGTGAGTCGGTGAAAAATCCCTGCGGATCGGGAGAACCGCTCACATGGGTCTCGATGAGAAAAACGGCGCGCGGATTATTGAGGATTTCAGGCCGTATCTGTGGCATGACATTACGCTCTTTTCCCGATTCGAGCATCCATACGCCTTCCTCGATGTCGATTCCGCCGCCGGTAGCCACCGCTCCAGCCTCGGTCGGTATCATCAGGCTGGCGAGTTCGCTTCCGGCGCAGACCAGTCCGGCAGTCGAGGCTGTTTTTTTCAAAAAATCCCTTCTATCCATTTGATACCTCCTCATATTTGCTTCAGATGACAGTAATATCACGCTCTGGAATATGATATAAGTACGGGAATCAACCTTTTTGAGAAGAACTTGAAAAGTATTTTACTGAAAAGTAAAAAAAATACCCGGTATAAGACAGTTTTTTTTATTGGTGATATAAAAAACGTTTTTAAAAATGGGGATCGTCAAATCAGTAAAAATAACGTGGCTATCTCCCAAAACCACGATGAATTGTATTGTAATACATTGATTATAATAGAAGATAGACCATCAAGACCTGTGAATTTATAAACACGTTGAAAAACCCCATGGTCACAACCGGTTTTCGGAAAAAGAATGGGTGCTGTCCGAGCGGGCCGAAGGCTCGTGAGTTCACACATTCCCGAAAAACGGGCAGTGAACGGGGAAAAAGGCTTTTCACGGGGTGCCCTTTCCCTGGTTACTTCCTTTGGGCACGTAAAGGAAGTAACATATAAAAAAGTGTTCTGAAAAAAGGGGATGGCCGGATCATTAAAATAACCACTTGATTTATCGGATATTCCATGGTAACATTATTGAGGATTTCTCCGGTGTTTTGGGTGATAATGGATTGCAGAATAATCATATGCTGTTCAATCTTTATCGAATGATACTGTCCTTATAAAGGTGTAATCAATGAAAAACTGTATGTTGTATTATGTAATCATTGTTGTGTTTGTAAGTGCGATTTCTTTCGTATCATGTTCAAAAGAGAAATCTTCGGACGCCCCCGGAGCAGGCAAGAAAAACGTACCTCCGTCGAAAATCGTATTCGAGTCCCTAAGAAGCGGAACATTCGATATATGGATTATCGACTCCGATGGCTCGAATCCTGTAAAACTGACCGACGGCAAGGGATGGAACCGTTATCCTTCGTTGTCTCCCGATGGCACGATGGTCGCTTTCGCAAGCAACCGTAGCAGCAAAAACGCATTTGGTCTGTTCATTGTCAATGCCGACGGAACAGGTATACGGAGAGTTCACGAAAAAGCCATCGGTATCGGCCGTTCGAACTGGTCGCCTGATGGAACCAGAATTGTGTATGAAACTGTTGTCTGCTGCCGGAGCAAAACGAGCGATATATTTGTTATCAGTCTTGACGGCTCCGATCCGGTTAATCTGACCAATACCCCCGATCTCAATTCCGCGCCGTCATGGTCTCCGGATGGAACCAGGATTGCCTATGTCACCACAATCGAGGAGAACACGGATATATATGTCATGAATGCCGATGGTTCTAACCAGACAAAAATCACCGACAGCACTGCTCAGGACGATTGCCCTTCCTGGTCGCGTGACGGTGCAAGAATTGCTTTCATGTCCAACCGGGACGGTAATTATGATATTTATGTCATGAAAAGCGATGGTTCAGATATTGTGAACCTCACAAACAGTACCGAGATGAACATCAATCCGGTATGGTCGCCGGACGGATCACAGATCGCATTTGTCAGCCTCCGTGACGGCAACCGTGAGGTATATGTCATGAATGCCGATGGATCCGACCAGCATGCGGTGACCGATAATAAAATGCTGGATGATTGTCCTTCATGGGCGCGGGCGTACAAGTAACATTTGGCTTTACAACCTGTATCATGATGATGTCCCGACAGACCTCGCATAATCATCGAAAATAATCAATCCGGGTTTCATTTTTCTGTGTTCAATATCTGTGTCACCGTATAGCCCCTGCGGAAACGATTATCTGCGTTATACAGATGATACACCTTTTTCGTGTAATCGAACGATTCAATCTCGTAAGTCAGAAACACAAGTTCCCGCGGCGCGAGCAGGGCAAGCGAGACCGGAATATCGGTGTATCGGAGTATATTAAGAAAAATCGGGCCGCTCCTGTGGCTGAGCGGCGGGGAATGCAGAATTACCCGTTCGATACGGTCATCGAGCAGAGCGGCATATGCACCGAGCAGGCCCTGCATTCCTCTTCCGGTAATAGTGAGGTGCCCGTCGAACGAGGGCAGCGACGCCACATAATCGACAGCACAGAGTACATCATAGAGCCTCATCTCATCCACCGTCCGTCCCAGAAGCATTGCACACCGCTCGAATCTTCTTCTCTCTATGCCATTCCAGATTGTAGTGCCGATTCCTCTCGGATAAACAATGTGACGTGTGGTCGAGTCGGACAGAAACGGATAGCTTCTCAGGAAGTTTGAGGCGCTGTTCTCGGTATCCCCCGGAGAGGCAATATAGAGCACAGCAGGTTTCTTACCTCCTTCCGGGGATGGAGACCAGGAAATCATTCCCACCTCGATACCCGGTTCCGTTTCGAGAATACATGCATTGCCGATGCCCGTTTTTTTGACAACTCCTTTCCACGGCCGGGGCATGTTTCTGAACACAACGGTATTCAGTTTGTCGAGAATTTCCGACCGTTTAATCTTCCATAGTTCAAGATTTTCACAGACAACAGGTTTCGCGGCTGGTATGAATGTTTCCTGTATCCCGGCATTTATGGCATCCGGGGGTACTGCTTCTCCAAAAACCGACAGCTCGGCATCCGTTATCGGATCGAACGGTTTTTCCTCGATTTTTGTGGTTTTTCCCATGAGCCAGTAGTTGCTCCATTCTACCGCTTTTTCACGCTGAGCCTGAAAATAACCGTGCTCGCCCGGCACTTCGAACATACCGGTTTTATCCGGTTCTCCTGAGAATGAATACAGGGTTTGGGCCTGTTCCAGTACACGCTTATATCCTTCGGGAGGGTAATAGATGTCATCGGTCGAGTTATGCATGAGGAGAGGACGCGGCGATATGAGCGCGGCGAGAGTACACCAGTCGTGACGGTATGTGTTGATGAAATAGGCGCAATCGCAGTGCCTCTGCTGGAGGTCGAGTTCTATATGGGCGAGAACATCCGCAGTACCGGCAACCGGCTGGACAACGGCAATGCGGTCGTCCGCCGTTCCTGTCATCCAGCTCAGGTGACCGCCTCCCGAGACGCCATTGATGGTCAGTCTGCTCCCGTCGACATCGGGGCGGGTCAGAAGATAATCGACAGCCCGCATGGCGTTCCATACCTCGATACCCGCCGGTGTATAACCGCGGGCATACCAGTCGTAAAATTCCCACGAATGTGTTCCGCGGTGTATGCCGAACACCTCGGCAACCTGTATCGGGTCGATGATCATGCAGATATACCCCGCGCGAACCCAGGGGATGGCATAATTCTGGCGTAGCGCTTTTGCGCCATCGGGATGTGCCGAATGTCCAGGTCCCCAGATTACTCCGGGGAAAGGTGCTTTCCCCTTTTTGGGGCGATAGATATTCGCCGTAACATAAAAACCGGGAAGACTCTGGTAATGGAGTACTTCGACAGTGTATTCGGGACGGTCCACGGTTCGCACTATCGTAACATGGAGCGGCGTGCGTTCCGGAAGGGGCTCCAGACCGATCATGAAACGAAATTCACGAAGCAGGGTATCACGCTCTTTTTCGAGTTTTTCAGGGGTATTGATACGTTCCCAGGCTTCATTGCGGAGTTTTTCCGCTTCGGCGACGAGGTAACGGTTCATCCGGTCGGGATCGACCGAAATGGTTTCGACATTCAGATTCTGGCTGACCACCGGATTCGCCAGGAAGATGAGAAGAATAAAAAACCATAGTCCACGTGTTTCCGTGTTTCGATTCGTCAAATACATATCAGCCTCCCATGCAGGAATTGCAATTTTCTCTGGAAAGATCAGGTAGAATGAAGCAGGACTGAATAATTCACTTTCCAATCTGCATATTATACACAATGAGTATATATAATAAAGATTTGTTGCAAAAATGATGATTTTTAAAAAAATAATCAGTGCTGTAAAGGTTTTCTATGCAATAAGAAGGCTTTTGCCTCATATGTGTGATACAGGACACCGCACACCTGTCATGTATTGTTGTATGTTTATTACAGGAATGGCTCAATGAAACCACTCATAGGAGGTAAAGAGATGCGTTTGATAACTTTATTTTTGATAGGTACTCTATCACTTGCTTTTGTTTTAGGCTGCGGAGACGACAATGACAAATCCACATCTCCGGGTGAGACTACCGGTACGCTGAAACTGCTTTTAACCGATTCTCCGGGGATTTTTCAGGAGGTCAACATCACCTTTTCAGAAATCTCCGCAAATTACGAGAATGAATGGATCACTGTCAGCACCACTCCGCAGACATTTGACCTGCTGAAACTGAGCAGCGGTATTACCGCCCTTCTGGGCGAAAAGAAGCTGGAAGCGGGTCATTACAGCCAGATCAGGCTGATAATCACCGGCGCCGAGGTTATTATCAGCGATAATTCGTACCCCCTTGCCGTTCCGAGCGGCGCGAGCAGCGGCCTGAAGCTCGGTCCGGCGTTTGACATCGAACCGGGTATCGATACCGAACTTGTTGTGGATTTTGATGTTGCACGGTCAATTCATGAAAAGGGCAAAAAACAGGAATATACGCTGAATCCAAGGCTGCGGCTTATTCCCAAGGCTCAGTCGGGAGCGATAAAGGGGCGGGTGACAAATTACCAGGCTTCTCCAGTCGCTTATGCCATTGCGGGCAGTGATACTGTCAACTCCGCGTTCGTGAGCGAAACTAACGGTGATTTTTTGCTGAGTTTTATGCCCGCCGGTTCATTTACCGTGGCGGTAGCCGATACACTCGGTAATGGTTTTTCGACACCCGATGTTGCGGTTACCATCGGTAAAACGACTGAACTTGGTGAAATAACTCTCAAATAAGTCTGCTTCAGATTATCACATCAGAATGAGAAACTCCACCGGTTTTCTACTGGTGGAGTTTTTTTCTTGCCTGATTCCAGGAACATGCTTATATTTTCAATACAGGGAATTAGCAATTGGGAAAACGGTGAAAATCCGTTACGGACCCGCCGCTGTAACCGGGAACGAAAGCCGAAGTATGCCACTGTCTTAAATGATGGGAAGGCTCGGCGAGTAGAACGATCCGGAAGTCAGAAGACCGGCCCTGTTTATGAGATGCTGCCTGCCCACGGGTATTGGGGAGCATGAAAATACGTGGTGAAAAACGGCACCCGGTTTACAGAAATGTAAACCGGGTTTTTTGTTTTTCGGGGATATGTCGAATACATGACAAAATTTGTAAGTATCATAATCTGCATGACGGTGTACCTTCCTTTTATTTCGGAAAATCCGTGTGCGCAGGCTCAAAACTCTCTCCATGCGGTTACAGGAACAGTACGCCGTCCGGATAATACTCCTGTCCCTGTGGCCGTTGTGAAACTTTCGCCGGGGGTGTATGCCGATACGACCGATGCGGCCGGACGGTTCGAAATCCGCCCGGTGCCGCGGGGCGAATATGTGCTCTCGGTTTCGGCGCCGTATTCCGGATTCGATGATGTTGTAAAAACCGTAACCGTTCCCGGTGATGCATCGGAACCGTTAAACATCATGATGACCGGAAAGGCATACCGGCTCGATGAAATCGTCGTCCTGGGCACACAGAAAGCCGTTCCCGCAGAGCCGGAAAAAGCCTCGTCATTTGTCACTGTTGTCGAACGGTCCGAATTCGAGAACAAGGCGACGACGGTTGCCGATGTCATACGGGCGACTCCGAGCGCAAGCATCAGCAGTATGGGCGGACTCGGCGATTACAGTGAAGTATCCCTCAGGGGCTCGTATTCGAATCAGGTACAGGTCTATATCGACGGCATGCTCCTCAATGAGGCTGTCGGGGGAGCGGTTAATCTGGGAACGCTTCCGCTGACCAATGTCGAAAGCGTGGAGGTCTGGAGAAGCGGAGCGCCCGTCCAGTTCGGCGGCGATGCTGTCGGCGGCGTGATCAATATCAAAACACGGTCTGCTCATACGGCGCAGAAAACATTTTCCGCGGGATACGGCTCTTTCAACACATTCACCGCCGATACTGTCTTCAGTATTCCGCATGAACGGTCACGGTTTCTCGTCACTCTCGATTATGCATCTTCCGATAACGATTTTAAATACATGAGCGATAACGGCACCATGTACAACAGTGAGGACGACTACAGAGCCCGGCGGTTCAACGATCAGTTCCGCTCATCGAACCTGCTTGCAAAGTACAGCCATATTCTATGTGACGGTGTAATCTTTGAATTCTCGGATCATGTCCTCTCGAATCATAAAAACCTTCCCGGTAACGACAACATCAGGTATTCGTATGCATCCCTCGAAACGACAAAGAACCTTTTTCAGGCAAATCTGACCGTCAAACCGCTTTTCCGGGATTACCTGCAGGTAAAACCAAGTTTTCATCATATTTACAATTATGAACATTACAGCGATGAAAACGGCAGCGTCGGGTGGGGATACCAGGATAATGTCTACAAGACAAATACGTACAGTTTTATACTCCCGTTTACCGTTCATCTGTCCGATATTGCCGCGTTCAATCTTACTCCGACAGCGAAACACGAATCCTACAGGCCGGAAAACAGGCTTCAGCAGACCCTGCCGCTGTCCTGCGACCGTGAGCAGTACGCCCTTGTGAGCGATATTATGGTCAGAATACCCGGCGAACGCCTCGTATTTACCGCCAGTCTCAGGCGGGACCGGTATTTCAGCTCGTATGAAGGTCAGCCGTCCCCACAGAACAGGATAACGCCGAAGTCGAAATTCAATCATGTGACCAATTCTCATACCGGTATCAATTTCAGGGTATGGCGCGGATTGTCCGTAAAGGCAAATTATGGCGATATATCGCGAGTCCCGGGATTTTATGAACTGTTCGGCGACAGGGGAACGACCCTTTCGAATCCGAATCTCAAGCCTGAACATATTCTTCGCCGGGATGCCGGCGGCGTATTCAGATTCGGTAAGGCCGGATCGTCGTTTTCAGGAAGTATCGAATGCGCGTATTTCGAGAATGATTTCACGAATCTGATCCAGTGGTATACCACGGACGCCGGGTTTGTCACTCCCGAAAATGTCGGTGGTTCGTACGTAAAAGGAACCGAAATCGTCTGGAGCGGCAGCTTGATTAACCGTTTCACCTGTTCCGGGAACTGGACGTTTCAGGAATCGAGGGTCACAAAGGAAACACGAGCCTACTACCGTGACAAGCAGCTGCCCGACCGTCCGGGGAATTATGGCGGTTTCAGGGTGGAATGCCTGTTCGGACGGTTTGTTCCGTTCTGGTCCATCGACCGAAAGAGCAGTTACTACCTTGACAGGGCGAACCAGCCTCATAAACGGTATCCCGGCAGAACCCTCCACGATGCAGGGCTGTCGATACCGTTCAAAAACGGGCGGTATACCTGCACCGTTATCGTAAAAAACCTTACCGGTGTGTACACATTCGATACACAGGGCATGCCTAAACCCGGACGTTCGTATATGGCGACCTTTGTCGTGACATTGTAAGAGGGCGAAAAAAAATATCTTTTTCGCGCGCCCGATACTGAAATGTATTGTTTTATTGCTGCCAAGGTCATGTAAATCGGCACTTTGTGCCGGCCCTTGACAGCATGTATCCACGTACATGGTGTTTTTCTCAACGCCTGAAAAGGAGGGAAGAGTAAAGGAAATCGGATTGGTCAGGTTTTACATCGTGAAATAACGATGGTTCTTGTTCCATAATACATAACTATTATAATTCGGAGAGTTTCAATGAAGTATGCATCCCTGATGTCCATAATTCTTATGCTTTGTGTCCATGCCGTCTCCGGTGGAACGCTTGTCATGATAACCTCGGATTACCAGACAGGGAATACGGCCGTTTTTTCGACTGAAACCGGAATTCTTTCCGATAATGTTCTCCCGGTTTTTCAGGATTCACGTGTCAAGACGGATGGCACGTATCTCTATATCCTTGAGGGCTTTGGAGCTGATGCAGTAAGCAAGTACAACCCGGCTTCCATTTCCGGTAATGACAGGATTTACCAGTACAGCGTGGGCGCGAAATCGAATCCGCGCGACATAGTATTTTTCGAATCGAAAGCGTATCTGCTCCTCTATGGCACTGACAGGATATTGGTTGTCGATCCAGCCGCAAAAACAGAAGCATCGTTCAAAAAGGGGGAAATCGATATTTCTCCGTGGGCGGACGCGGACGGTTCACCTGAGGCATGTATGGGATTTGTCTATAAGGGCAGGGTCTATGTCGTTCTCCAGCGGTACGATATGAGCCAGTATGCAGCCGGAACCGCGGTTCTTCTCGCGATCGATCCGGCGACTGATTCCATAGTCGATATGGATACGGCCGCCGAAGGCGTTCAGGGAATTGAGCTTGCAATAAAAAATCCGCAGTCGTGCTCGCTCACGGGCGACACACTCTATCTTGCCGGGACGACATATGGTATTTCCGACGAGGGAGTATGGAAGCTCGACCTTGCCAATCCCTCCGCTACGCAGCAGAAGCTCGTCAGCGAAGCCGATGCCGGGGGGAGTATATCCGGTGTGGCGACTTTTTCCGCCGGGTACGGGCTTGTGCTACTGTTCGATGAAAGCTGGAATACTGTGGCACGTGAATTCAATTATAATGACGGAACGCTCGGCGAGAAACTGCCGGTTCCCGGCGCAGGCGGCGGAGTGGTCATGTCGGGCGGGCTTCTCTATGTCGGGTCGACCGATTCCGAAAAGCCCGGCCTGTATGTCCTGAGCCCGTTCACCGATGAAAACCCGCCGAGACTGGATTATTATCCTACAGAGCTTCCGCCCTACTCGATGGTATACACAGGCAAAGAGACGCCCACTGATGTGGCAGGCGCAGATTCCACTCCCGAAACCTTTACAGTCGGCGCGGCGTATCCGAATCCCTTCAACCCGCAGACATCGGTGTCCTTTACCCTTGCCGAGCCGGGCGTGATCCGCATCGATGTGTTCAACAGTGCGGGGCAGCGGGTGGATACGCTCACCGATACGTTCATGGGCGCGGGGACTTATATGGTAGGCTGGAATGCGGTTTCCCTGTCGTCCGGGATGTATTATATTCGGGTAACTGACGGCAATTTTGCCCGAACGGTAAAAGCCACGCTCATTAAATAAGCTCATAAAACCGTCCAGTCTGAAAAAATGGATGAATGGTTTTATAGAGGGGACTGGTGTGAGAAGGATTTGGGTACTATGTTTCCTGATACTGCTCCTGGCCGGTGCAGCCGGTATCCGTTATTACCGGCCGGGAAGAGTATCTCCGCCCGATGGCGCCGAAGGAGAGGGACTCCGTTCGTGTTCGCGTATCATTTCCCTTTCGCCCGGGATTACGGAAACCCTCTTTGCGCTCGGTCTCGGAGACAAGGTTGTTGGTGTGACGCGGTTTTGCAATTATCCGCCCGAAGCCCGTAAAAAACCGCGTATTGGCGGGTATATCGACCCGAATTACGAGGCGATCGCCGCGCTCAGACCGGATATCGTTTTTCTGCTCACAGTCCACGAGGAAGCGGTAAACTATCTCCGCGACATGGGAATACACTATGTAACCGTCCGCAATGAAAAAACAGCGGATATTCTGGATGCGATTATGACGATCGGAAAAACATGCGGGATGGAGGACAAGGCCCGGGAGATTGTCTCGGACATCAACGGCAGAATCGGTGTGATAAAGAAAAAGACGGATGGGTTACAGAGGCCGAGAGTCCTGATATCGGTCGGCCGGACGGTTGGTTCGGGTTCACTGAGCGAGGTATTCGTCGCCGGGCACAATACGTTTTACGATGAGCTGATAACATACGCCGGCGGCATCAACGCCTACGAGGGGCATGATGTTGCCTATCCCTCTCTGTCCGGCGAGGGAATACTGATGCTCGATCCTGACATTATCGTAGACCTTCTCCCCGGTTTCGGTACGATGGATATTAATGAGGCTGCCGCGATAAAAGACTGGGAAGGTGTTCCCGGGCTCGAAGCGGTAAAAAACCACCGTATCAGTGTGATAGATTCCGATTACACCGTGATACCGGGGCCGCGTTTTATCATGCTGCTTGAGGATCTGGCCCGCATCATCCATAAGGAAGCGCCATGGGAAACCCGGTGAAAAATCCCCTCATAACGATTGAAAATTATACGTTTTCCATCGGTGCGTTGCGGATTCTGGATTCCGTCTCCTTTTCCGTTTACGAGGATGAATATCTGTCGGTCATCGGCCCGAACGGAGCGGGAAAAACAACGCTCCTCAAGTGCCTGATGCGAATCTATACCGGCGGTACCGGGACGATTACCCTCCGGGGGAAGTCCCTCGAACGCTACAGCCAGAGGGAACTCGCCCGGGTCATGAGTTATGTTCCGCAGGGTAACGGAAGCGGTCTGTCCTTTACTGTCGAGGAGTTTGTGCTCATGGGGCGGTATCCTCATCTCAGCCCGTTTACCTCCTTTTCCGGCAAGGACAGGGAAGCAGTGCGGAACGCGCTTGTTCTGACCGGTACTGCGAATCTTGCCGGGCGCGGTCTCAACACCCTGAGCGGCGGAGAGCGGCAGACCGTCTATATCGCCGCTGCTCTTGCGCAGAGCACCCGGATTCTTCTCCTCGACGAGCCGACGACTTTTCTGGACCCGAAACACGAAACCGATATTTATACGATTCTCGATACCATAAAACGTGAATTCGGAACCACCATCATCACTGTCACCCATGATATCAATAACGCAGCGCTCAGAAGCGACAGAATCGTTATCGTCAAAAACGGGACGGTGGTTTTTTGCGGGAAAGCCGAGGAAATCATGACCAACGAGATTCTTGAACATATCTACGAACGGCCGTTCACGTTTGTCTGTCATCCGGTCACCGGGCAGCGGATTGTTGTTCCCGAGGTGCAGAAGCCATGAAAAAAATCACCGTTCTGTTTCTGCTTTTCGCCTGCGCGGTTGCCTTGACTGCGCTCGCTCCGTTTATCGGCATGAAAAATCTTTCGCCTGTGGCTGTTTTGACTCATGGGGGCGGTGATATATATACCGATATATTCTGGAAGATCAGGGTGCCCCGGGTACTGACCGCTTTTTGTGCGGGGGCTGCGCTTGCACTGAGCGGCATGGCTTTTCAGGCGCTGTTCCGTAATCCCCTTGCGACACCCTTCACGCTCGGTGTGTCGAGCGGCGCGGCTTTTGGCGCTTCGGTGTATGTGATAGCGGGGATACCGTTCTCACTGGCCGGGATTTCAGGGCAGTCGATTTATTCCTTCCTCGGCGCGCTCGTATCGATTTTCATCGTGTACGGACTGACACAGGCGCGCAGAGGCTTTTCAACATCGACGATGCTTCTTGCCGGAGTCGCCGTGAGTTTCTTTTTTTCGAGCCTTATCATGTTTGCCCAGTATATGAGTGATTTTGCCGGTTCGTACCGGATAATCCGCTGGCTTATGGGCGGATTCGAGATCGTCGGATACAGTGCCGCAATGAACATCGGACCGTTCCTCCTCACCGGAAGCATGTTCGTTTTCATGCTGACGAAGGAATTGAATCTGATAACAACGGGTGACGATATGGCGAAAAGCCGCGGCGTTGATGTGAAAAGAGTCAAAACCGCCCTCTTTTTCGCTACATCGCTCATGGTCGGCGGCGTGGTTTCGGTGTGCGGCCCGATAGGTTTCGTGGGGATGATGACTCCCCATATCTGCCGTATATTCATCGGCCCCGATCACCGGTACCTGGCTCCGGCCACTTTCATGTTCGGCGGGATGCTCCTTGCGGTCTGCGATACCATTGCGCGAACCATTATCGCTCCGGCTGAAATCCCGGTCGGGGTTATAACCGCCCTCCTCGGCGGGCCTTTTTTCCTCTGGCTGCTCCTCGGGGGTTCCTCCGAGCACAGTTTTGTCAGCCGAACCTGACCGATGTCATCGATGGCCGAACGTTCATAATCCGATCTGTTTATAAAATTGTAATTGATGGCTGTTTTTCGCTGAGTTGTTTTTTTTATGGATATGTGTCAATGTTAATTAACTACTAAATATAGTATAAATAATCGATTATGTCTTTTCGTGTCTTTGTGTCTTTGTGGTGAAATATTTGTATAGAAACTCTGACTGATGTTATTGTATGGAGATAATAGTCTATGAAAGGATACATTCAGGTATATACCGGCGACGGCAAGGGGAAAACCACAGCAGCGCTCGGGCTTGCCCTCAGGGCGGCCGGTGCAGGGTTGAAGGTGTTCGTCGCACAGTTCGGGAAGGGCAGGGAATGCGGTGAAAACCGGGCGCTTGACCGCTTGGGCGACTCAGTTGCAGTCCGCCGGTATGGCAGCGGTCGTTTCATTACCGAAGCGCCGGGAAGCGAAGATATACATCGCGCCGCCGAAGGGCTCGGGGAAGCTCGGGATATTCTTGTGTCAGGCGATTACGATCTGGTGATTCTGGACGAGGCGAATGTTGCTGTTCATCTCGGGCTGTTTTCCGCGGACGATCTCCTCGATGTCATGAATGCGAAACCCGGCCAAGTGGAGCTGGTTATTACCGGAAGGGACGCCGACCCACGGGTGATCGAGAGGGCAGACCTCGTCACCGAGATGCGCATGGTAAAACACTATTACAGCCGGGGCGTAAAGGCTCGTAGGGGAATCGAGTTATAGCCGTTTTCAAATGGTTCCCCTTCGAAAGCAGGATGTCACGGCAGGAAAAAACCACTGATATCACGTTGAGTGACGTTCATGAAACGTTCAGCGGTTACTTTTCCCATCCGAGCGCTTCGAGCTGGTCGACGAGGAATCTGCGCATGGCGACCACCGTGGCGCCGGCGCGCATGATTGCGACACCATCCTCGATAGAAGCTACCCCGCCCGATGCCTTGATACCCATTTTGCCGCCGACAGTCTCCCGTATCAGGCCGATGTCGTGCAAGGTGACCCGTCCCGGGCCGAATCCCGTGCACGTTTTGATGAAATCTGCGCCCGAATCCAGAACAAGCTTTGAAGCGGTAACCTTTTCCTTCTCGGTCAAAGCGCCGATTTCGATGATCACTTTAAAGGGCACACCGAATGGCCTGGCCACTTTCATGACCTCTGCGATATCCTGCGATACCCGGCCATATTCGCCCTGTTTGAAGGCGGATATATTCATGACCATGTCGAGATCGGTTGCGCCGCGTTTCAGGCCTTCCTCTGCCTCGAAGCATTTTGTTCGCGTTGTCGTTCCTCCGCAGGGAAATCCTACGGGAATCTGTGCCCGGACACCCGATCCGTTTAAACTGTCGACCAGAATCCCGAGATACTGGGGAAAAGCCACGACAGCCCGGAACCGGTAACGTTTTGCCGCATCGCAGGCGGCTCGGGCTTCGGTTTCCCCGGCGGTTATGGTGAGCGCATCGGAATAATCGATTACCGAAACGAGCTTCCGGATTTCCTCGTCTGTAATTCCGAACATAATTAATTTCTCCACAATGTTGCATTTCATCCGCTGAGCAAGGTTTTTTTGCCCAGGAGAAGCAGTAAAGACGGTTATATAGTCATGATTATGGGATGAAACTCATATCGGGGGTCAGAGCCTCCGCGAAAAATGCCATGAGTTTCACCGTGTTTTCAACATCCCCCGGATCGAGAGTCTCAACCGGCGTATGCATGTAACGCAGCGGCACGGAGACGAGCCCGGCTGCGACACCGGCTCTTGTCAGCTGTATGGCATTGGCGTCGGTGCCTGTCGCCCGTGAGATACCCTCTATCTGGTACGGAATTTTCTTCTTTTTCGCCGTTTCGACGAGCAGGTCGAAGACCCGGGGATTGATATTGGGGCCGCGGGCGATGACGGGGCCTCCGCCAAGCTTGATATCGCCGACATGCTTCGGATCGACTCCCGGCTGGTCGGTCGCGAATGTCACATCAGTGGCGATGCCGATCTGGGGATCGACACCGTATGCACTCGTATGGGCGCCTCTGAGACCGATTTCTTCCTGCACGGTCGATACGCTGTGCACTGCGGCTTTAAGCGTTTTCGACTCCGACAACACCCGGAGAATCTCGGCGACGATAAACGAGCCGATACGGTTATCGAAGGCCCGGGCAACGGCGAGTCCCGTTTTCAATTCGAGGTAATCATCGAGATAGGTGACAGGATCGCCGATGGAAACGAGCCCTGCTGCCGCTTTTTTGTTTTTTGCGCCGATGTCAATCCAGAGATCGTTGATTTCGGACGCTTTTTTACGGTCGTCCGGTTTCATGAGATGAATGGGTGATTTACCGATGACGCCGGGAACGGGGCCTTTCGAGGTGTGTATCATCACGCGGCGTCCCGGGATAATGGATTCATCGAAACCGCCGATAGGTCCGAAATAGAGGAAACCTTTATCGTCGATGTACCGGATAAGGAATCCGATTTCGTCGCAGTGACCGGCAAACATGACTCGCGGGGTACCTTTCGGATTGAGCACCCCGATCGTGTTGCCATGGCTGTCGGTGCGGACATCGGCGAACAGCTTTGTATAGTCGCGCCAGAGCTGCTGGACAGGCTGTTCATAGCCGGAAGGACTCGGGCTTGACAGGATATGTTTTAGAAAATCGAGCGATTTCTTTCTCACGGGAGTACCTTTCTGTAAAAATGATTGCATTTTTCAGGAATATAACGGCAAGTATACTAAACAATGATGGGGACTGTCAACGGATTTCGGGGAATACG
This sequence comes from bacterium, assembly GCA_021372535.1. Classification (NCBI taxonomy): domain Bacteria; species bacterium. The sequence goes on along the minus strand of JAJFUH010000075.1, from coordinate 6,765 downwards.
CCTCTCATAGTGCTTTATCGGGGCTGATTCAAAACTTGAAATGGAACGCGGTCTTTCTCTCTGTCCGATTGACCGTTATGTATCAAAAACTGCGGTTTCTTGGATTATGCAAATTATTCCTGTTTAAAAAGAACCGGGTAATCCCGAAAAAATGTTGTCTTTATTCCTGTTTTACATTATTTATATGGAACAGAGTATAATGGCGGGGTAAAAATAAGGGAGGCATTATGGCTGTTGTGACTATCTCCAGGCTTCTCGGTTCCGGCGGTGACGAAATTGCACAAAAAGTGGCCGAAGGATTAAAATATAACCTTGTGGACTCCGGTCTTATACTCAGAGTCGCCGAGCGGGCCGGTGTCAGCATCGAGGAAGTGGAGAATTTTGACGAAAAGTACCATTCACGGGCTGTTGAGTGGCTCAAGAATTTTATTGCGCCCCGTATCGGAAAAATCATGACCGAAGACAAAGAGCATCTCAACCCTGAAAAATATATCGAGTTCTGCAGTGATGTTGTGAGCGGTCTTGCCGAAGAGGGGAAAATGGTTATCGTAGGCCGCGGCGGGCAGTACATACTGAAAGACTTCGACAGGGCTTTTCATGTCCGCGTATTTGCGGACGATGAATTTCGTATCGGGCGTATCAGCGGTCTTTATGGCATTTCTTCCGATGATGCCCGTGAAATGATGAAAAAGTCCGACCGTATGCGCGCTTACTTCATCGAGCGGTATTTTCATGGCGACTGGTACGATTCGAAAGCATATCATATGACTATCGATTCTTCTAAGCTCGGTATCGACGCGGCTGCGTACATCATTATTGAAGCCACCCGTCAGTTCAGCAGAACATATGACTTTATCCCCGGAGTCAGAGAACGCCGCGGCCCCGACCGTCGCCTGAAAGGACGGAGAAAAGGTGAGCGCCGTGATCCGACGAATATCTGGACACTCCGTGACATGGAGAATGCCGTTTTCCACGAAGGCCGTCCCATAAGGTCATACAATAAACCGGACCGTCGCATGGAAGACCGCCGTAAAGGCCCCCGCCGTTGAAGATTCCGGCCTGTCACCGTATGGTCGAGGTGACGGGTATGTAGTGGTTATTTACCGGATCGGTTTTACATTTCCGGCGAATGTACACGAACCGGTTATCCTGTTACTCTGTAAGGTACCGAATCAGGCGGCATTTATTCTTCTATCCGTTCCTTTCCGATATAATTGATCCGGCGGAATATTTTTTTAAACTTCCTGTATCGTAAACAGATGAGAAGCGTTAGAATACTGTTATTTTCATACAGAAAAATGATCCGGTGATGCATGTCCGATACATAATATAAGGAATTGTATTGTATGTACTTTGCCCTCAGGATATGTAAAAAGTTCGTACTATCGCTCGCAGTTGTGCTGGCGATTCCGTATTGTTCAGCCGCTCAGTCACGGTATATGGGCGAGGCGATCTTCGAAGGCGCCATGGATCAGTATATACAGGGAAATTACGAGAACGCGGCGCAAGGCTTTAGAAAGTTTCTCGATATCGCTCCGAACGATTTCAACGGGCACTATCTGCTTGGCCATTGTCTCAGGTATCTCGGCGACAGCGACGGCGCACTGGCAAGTTATGAGCGCGCCCTTGCCATTAAGCCCGATGATGTGGATGCCCTTATTTATGCGGGGAAACTTCTCCAGGAGAAAAAGGACTACACCGGCGCCTCCGAAAACTACGAACGGGCGCTCAGGGTGTTACCGCAGGATGGCGAATCGCTTGTACTGCTGGGTTCCGTACGATATGACCTTGGCGATTATGATGGCGCTGCAGGGTATTGCAGACGCGCCCTTGCCGTCGATCCCGCTCGGAGCGATGCCTGCCGGATCATGGGAATGGCTCTCAGGGAAAATGGCGACCGTAAAGCGGCAATGGAACAATTCAAGAAGGCTCTCGATATTGACTCCGTGGATATCGAAACCCACCGTGAGATCGCCTGTACACTCTCGATGGACGGCGACATTGATGGTGCGATTGCAGAGCTATCCAAAACGCTCGGAATCGATCCGGACAACGCATCGGTTCAGTGCGACCTCGGATCGGAGCTTATGAAACGTGGTGACCGGGAACAGGCGCTGGAGCATTTCAGAAAAGCACTCGAAATTAATCCCCGGTGCGTTCGCGCCGCTGAAGCACTCAAGACAGCATCGCATCGATAGATTCTTAACGGGATTTGGGTCTGGTATGTGTTTACCGTATGAATTCTGTCTTTTTAACGATATGATTACATATTTCCCGATAATCTGACCCGCTTATACCGAACGTAACAGGGAGATGACAGTGAATCTTGGAATCAAAGGGAAAACCGCTATCGTATGCGGAGCATCACAGGGACTCGGCAGAGCATGCGCCGAGGCGTTTGCGGGCGAAGGTGTGCGCATGGTGCTCTGCTCACGGAATTTCGACCGGATATTCGATACGGCGCGCTCGATTTCGGAAACCTTCGGGACGGATGTAGTCCCGGTTGCCTGTGACATAAGCCTTGCCGATTCACCGGAAAAACTGGTCAGGGAAGCCACAACAAAATTCGGAGGCGTCGACATCCTCATCAACAACGCCGGCGGACCTCCTCCGGGAATGTTCGACGAGCTTGACGATGCGGCATGGGAGGCGGCGTTTCATCTTACGCTCATGAGTGCGGTTCGTATGATACGGGCTGTGCTCCCTGTCATGATCCCGAAAGGATGGGGAAGGATTATCAATCTCGCTTCGAGCGCGGTCAAGGAACCGATAGCGGGGCTTTTGCTCTCGAACGCTCTGAGGAGCGCAGTCGTGGGGATGGCGAAAACGCTCTCACGCGAGGTCGCCGACAAGGGGATTCTCATCAACACCATCGCGACGGGCAGCTTCAACACCGAGCGTATACAGTCCATCCTCGACAACCGCGCGAAAAAGCAGGGTATTACTCTCGAAGAAGCACGAATTCAGCATGAGTCGGCAATTCCCATGAAACGTCTCGGAAGACCGGAGGAGCTTGCCGCGCTCGTCGTCTTTCTCGCCAGCGAGAGGGCATCCTACATGACCGGTACGACCATCTCCGTGGACGGCGGCGCTTTTGGCGGGCTCATGTGAGAAACAGGTATTGGTGTCAATTCCACTGTTATCGACAGTTCTTTTACCCTCTGTCCCTTTGCCTCTTTATCCCTTTCTCTCGTCTCATCCACGAAACAGCACCGATCCCTCGGTATAGAATGTCCCGGCGATACAGGCTGTCATGAGGCATGCGAGCGTTGCGGCTATAAGAGCTTTTATCCCGACACGGCTCAGGGCATTGGTTGTTCTGGGAGCGATTGCCGATATGCCCCCGATAAAGATGGCAACCGATGCGATATGGGCAAATCCGCAGAGAGCATAGGAGCAGATAACCGCCGATCGCGTCTCGCTGAGAAGTCCCCCTGCCATGACCTTTGCGAGGTCCTGGTATGCAGTCAGCTCGGTGACGATGGTACGTTCGCCGATAATCCGGGCAATCACCCCCGCGTCCGCCCGCGGTATGCCGAGCATGAGGGTGACAGGATAGAAGGCATATCCCAGAAGCCCCTTGATCGACCAGTCAATGCCGATTCCGGACAGAGCATTGATTTTATCGCCGATACCAATGAACACAAGATCGGCAAGAGCAACGAGCCCGAGCACCGCGATCAGGAGGGCGACAATTCCCACGATGAGCCTGACACCCGAGTTTGCTCCGCTGATGATCGCTTCAAAAACATTACTCTCGCGACGGTAATCGATTTCCACATGTGTACCGAGAGTTTTTGGTGTTTCCGTTTCCGGCATGATGAGCTTTGACATGATGAGCGCCGCAGGGGCGGACAGAAACGATGCAGAGATAAGATGCGCCGCAATCGTGGGAAACTGTTCTCTGAGGCTGTAAACATACACCGCAAGCACATTCGATGCGACTGTGGCCATACCCGCGGTGAGTATGGTGGTCAGCTCCGAGCGGGTCATGGTTTCAAGATGAGGTTTGATGGTGAGGGTCGACTCGACCCCGACAAATATATTCGATGCGGTGCAGAGTGATTCTGCCCCCGATACCCTCATGAGAACGGTAAAGAGTCGGGCGAAAAACTGTATGATCTTCTGCATGATTCCGAAATAATACAGTATAGACATCACCGCGGAAAAAAAGATGATAGTCGGAAGTCCCTGGAACGCAAGTATGAATCCGGGCGAGCCCTCTTTACCCGGCGATAAGGCAAGAGGTCCGAAAACGAACTCTGCCCCGGCCATTGCCGATCCCATGACCTTCACCACAAGCGCGTTAAGCCAGAGAAAGAGCTTTATTCCCGGGGGAAATATGAAGATGACGAAGGCAAATACGAACTGGATGGAGACGCCCCAAATGATGAGCCGCCAGTTCACGATCCTCCGGTCGGAAGAGAACAGCCATGCAATGATCATCAGGACGAATATGCCGCCGAATGATATGAAATTGTATGGTGACATGAAATACTCCTATGGAATATTCTATAATGGTATATCAATCCTGTTTCGTTTCCATGGCAATTTCAGCCTTTTGCGAACCGCTTCGCTTTCGAGTTCTCTGATGGCGTCACGGGCTATCCATCGTGCGCTCTTCGAATCGATCTCGCATATCCTGTATGCGGTTTCGAGGGCTTTTTTGTTGAGGTGACTGTTCCGTTTGCCGATCTGGCGGAGCGCCCAGTTAACCGCTTTTTTGACAAAGTTTCGCTCGTCCGTGGCCTCCCGTGCGATAATAGGGAAAAAATGTTCGAACTGACTGTCGCTGGCTTTTTTGTCGCCTACCGCGAGAATTGCCATGAGTGCAAACCCTGCCCGTTTCACGAATTCTTCATTCCGCGAACTCCATTCAACCGCTTTATCCCATGCGAACGGTGTTTTTTTGAAGAGATTCAGGATACACTGGTCGCACACTTCCCATGAGGAGAAGTCCCGCACCCATGTTTCCGCCTGCGCTTCGGTGACCTCCCTGTAGTTATCGATCATGGCTGCGAGAATACGGGATTCACGGCTTCCATGCTCCCACAGCCGGAGAGCGAGCCCGTGGTCGGGTTTTCCCGCCTCTTTCGCCAGAGACCTGAGGGTCGGAATCGGGATTCCGTAGATTTTTTCCTCGGTGATGCCGTACGCGGCTATGCCCTTGACCGCTTCGGGTTTTTCGAGGGCCTCGAAACGGGAAATAATATCGTTGAATTCCATGGGCTCATCCCTGATAAATCCGGGTACATCCGGATGTGCGTTTGCTAAAACTGCTGCGTTGATAAGTCTGTTCACTAAAAATCCATAAAAAAAGTGTAAATCTATCCAACTACATAATAAACGTTCGGGCGGTTTCAATCGTCAGATATACATATACGAATCGGACATATGATGATGGATTGCTGTTTTTTAATATTCCACTTCGCTGCCGTTCGCTTTTATTTTCTGTGTTATTTTATTTTAAAAACATTGACTTTGAGTGGGCTATATTTTATGTTTTTATGTAAATGGTTTTTAAAAAAAGAACTGGCGGGTATCATGAAAAAATATAGCACAAAGTGTATTCCTGCGATAGTTTTTGTTTTTATGCTGACAGTGTTTTTTCAGCCGGCCGCTCCTCTCAATGCTCAGGCTGCCGCCAACACTAAGGAAAACAGGGACTATAAATATGCCGCGGGTCTGTATGCCGAAGGCATGTATGATATGGCGATAAAGGAACTCGAACGGTTCACTGACACCTACCCCGATTCGAAGCTTGTCGTGAATGCCCGCTTTCTCATAGCAGGGTCTTATTTTTACAAGAAAGATTATACAAAAACACTCCAGTTGACTACCCGTATCCAGAAGGAAAATCCCTCGACTGATATTATGGACAAGGTGCTGTTTCTTCAGGGACGGGTTTATTTCCAGATGAAACAGTACGAGAAGGTCACCTCGACTCTTGAACGTCTCCTGAAACAGTATCCGTCGAGTGTCAACGTCGCCGAAGCGATGTACAATGTCGGCGATGCCTATTACAATATGAAAAACTACAGCAAGGCCGCCGAAACGTACCTTGCGCTGGCAACAAAATTTCCCAAGAGCGATGTGGCGGACTGGGCGTGGTACAGTCTCGGTGTAACTTACCAGAATCTCGGTGACTATAAAAGCGCTGTCGATGCATTCGGCAAGGTTTTCAAGCTGTATCCTGAGAGCACGCTCAAGAATATCTGCCGGTTCAAGATGGGCGAATCCTATTTCAAGATCGGCGATTACGACAATGCCATCACGATGATGAACGATGTTATCAACGTGGTGAACGACCGCAAGATGGTCGTGAAGGGTTATTATCTCCTCGGCGAGGCCAACTTTCAGCTTCAGCGGTATGCGCTTGCCCGTAAAAACTACCAGATAGTCTACGAGGAATTTCCCGATGAGAGCATCGCTTCCGATGCAATGGAGGCTGTCGGATGGACCTTCTATCAGGAAAAGCGTTACGACAAGGCAGCGGAGGTCTTTCTCAAGGTCATCAAAACGTACCCGAATGCCGAAAATATCGATTCGGCGTGGTTCAGGCTTGCTCTCACGAGAAAACTTGCCGGAGACAGTCCCGGCGCAGTTGAAGCGTACACAACACTCGCGGATAAATACCCCGAGAGCCGTTATGCAGACAAGGCGCTCTATGAGACGGGCATGATTGCCTATGATGGCAGCAAGTTCAAGGAAGCGGCCGAATCGTTTCAGCGTCTTATCACCAGATACCCTCAGAGCGACATCAAA
>JAJFUH010000074.1 GCA_021372535.1 bacterium | reverse complement strand
GTTGGTGTTGTTCATTTCCCTGAGCGCATCGCAGAATCCGGAGACAAACCATGGATGGGTCGATACGCCGTTATTGACGCTCCTTTCATCGGCGTTGAATCCACCGACAAAATTGGGCTTGATGCAGGTCGTTCCGCCCTTCGATGTCCCTTTTCTGAATATCATCCGCGCAGTTTCGTATCCCACCCGGGCAAATTTCTCCTTTTCCGGTGGGAATTTTCCCGATTCGTCTCTGCGGGATGCAATCGAGGTTCTTATGATAAAGACGGCATGGGGATTTTCAAGAATCTCCTCGCGGAGAACGGGTGGAATATTGTTCTTTTTCCCGCGTTTCGCATATTCCAGGCCGTCCCGCACCAGCTTTTTCCCCGGATCGCGACGGTTCGCGGCACGGTCGAGTTCGCGTTCCGAAGCGCTGACATGTCCGGTAAAAACGGGAAGAGCCGAAAACAGCGAGGCTCCCGTCGAAAGGAATTTCCGTCGAGTTGTCATATATCACTCCCCCTTAACAAATCACAAGCAATTTTTACAGCCCTTTCCGTGGAGCCGGGATTGCCGAGTTTGTGCTTAGCATTGCCAAGCAATTGTTTTATCAGATTATATAACTGTTTATCACCGAGCATTTTTTCTATATGTGTCGCGATATTTCCGGGTGTGACATTATTCTGCCAGAGCTCCGGAACGATACGTGCGCCCGCGACAATGTTGATAAGACCGATATTGTCGATACTCACGACCGAACGCCCGACAAGGTAAGTCAGCAGCGATGTCCGGTACACGATCACCATGGGTGTGCCGAGGATTCCCGCCTCGAGCGTTGCCGTTCCCGAGGTGACCGCAAGGGCATCCGCATGGGCCATGATATCGTACGTTTTTCCGTGAATGATGGAAATACCGCTTCCGGCGGCATATTTTGATACACTCTCCTCATCGAGACCGGGCGCACAGCCGATGACAGCTGTAACATTCTCAATCCTCGATCTGAGCACACCGATGCTCCCGACCATTGCAGGGAGTATACGCTCGATTTCCTGGGGCCGTGAACCCGGCAGAAGACCGATGAGGGGGCCATCACCCGCACCGAGGGAAGCTCTGAAAGCTACCCGGTCTTCGGAAGAACGGACGATATCGAGCAAAGGATGCCCCGTACACACCGCATCGACGCCGTATTTCCGGTAAAACTCCCGCTCGAAATCGAACAGTACCACCATGCGGTCCACATACCGCCGTATGAGATTGACCCTGCTCCTGTGCCATGCCCAGAGCTGTGGACTGATGTAATACATGACCGGGATTTTCCGCTGGTGTATACGGGGGGCGAGTTTGAGATTGAAGCCGGGATAATCGATGAGTATGGAAAGATCGGGATGCCACGAGTCGAGAAGCGATACGATGTCGTTTTCAGTACGGCGTATGAACGGGATATGGCGGATAACCTCGGCGAGTCCCATGAAATTCATTTCGCCTGTATGGCGAAGGGCATCGAGACCTTCATCGATCATGAGAGAGCCGCCTATACCCTTGAATTCAATATCCGGACAGCTGTTCTTCATGCCCCGCATGAGTACGGAGCCATGCAGGTCGCCCGATGTTTCACCGGCGATGATAAGGACACGCTTCATTCAACGCTCCGTGCTGAAACCTCCATGTTTTCCATGATTTTTATGGCGACTTCGAGGGCTGCTCTGCCATCCTTCCCTGTCACACGCGGTTTTGCGCCATTCTCCACCGCGCCGATGAAATCATCGAGTTCGAGCTGAAGCGCATTCAATCCGTCATTGGGGAACTTCTTGTACGAAATACCCTTCATGACCTGAGGAAGCGCTCCGGCAAAAACCTCAGGCCGGGCGCCGGGAGTCATGGTGAAAACCTCGCTTTCACCGGAAAGGCAATCCATCGAAATATAGGAGTTTTTCTGAAACGTCCTGATTTTTCTCATTTTTCGCTGGGAGATACGGCTCGCGGTAAGATTGGCGACACAGCCGCCTTTAAATTCGACACGGGCGTTTGCGATATCGACCTCGTCGGTGACAACGGGTATCCCGACCGCATGAACCGAAACGACCGGTTTCCGTACCATATCGAGGACTATATCGATGTCGTGAATCATGAGGTCCAGAACGACTGCCACATCCGTTCCGCGCGGATTGAAAACGGAAAGCCGGTGGCATTCGATAAAACCCGGATGCAACTCCATTTCAGCAGAAACCGACCGGTACGCGGAATTAAACCGTTCAAGGTGACCAACCGACAGGACAAGACCCCGTTTCTCTGCCAGGGCCACCATTTCATCGGCTTCACCGAGATTCACGGCTATGGGTTTTTCGACGAGAACAGATTTCCCCTGTTCGATGCAGCGGATAACGACATCGTAATGCGCCGATGTGGGAACCGCCACGGTCACACAGTCTACATGCCCGAGGAGACGGTCGAGGGATTCGAACGGTGTAATATTGAAATCACCCGCAACTTTTTCACAAATATCGGCATCACTGTCATAAATGCCTGCAAAATCCACCCTGTCCATCGATGCCAGCAGGCGGACATGGTGAAGCCCGTGAACACCGACACCCACGACTCCGACACGAACAGCCACAGCGCCTCCGTAAGTCATACGGGGTTGTTTTGTTATACGATAACGCCGCGTTCGCTCGTCCGGATGAAGTCCTTGAGATGCGCAACCTCGGGGCCGAGATCACCGAGCGCATCGAGTTCATCGAGGGAACGTGTCATATCGGATTGCGAGCGAAACAGCATTTTATATGCTTTTTTGAGATTGCGTATGGTTTCTTCCGAAAAACCACGCCTGGAAAGGCCGATTTTGTTGATATCGACAGCCCTGAGGGGATCGCCCGCGGCGGTTGTATAGGGCGGAACATCCTTTGGAACGCGCCACCCGCCGCCGATCATCGCATGACAGCCGATTTTCACGAACTGGTGAATGGGAACAAGCCCGCCTACGATCACCCAGTCCTCAAGCGTAACATGCCCTGCGAGGGTTGCGCTGTTCGCCAGGATGCAGTTGTTTCCTACTATGCAATCATGGGCAACATGGCTGTACGCCATGATAAAGCAATCCGAACCGACCGTTGTTTTCCCATGAGCGACCGTACCGCGATTCAATGTGGCGAATTCACGGATAACCGTTCTGTCGCCAATTTCAAGCGTCGTTTCCTCACCGCCGAATTTGAGGTCCTGAGGAACAGTTCCCACCACGGCGGAAGGGAAAACGGTAACATTCCGGCCAAAACGGCATCCCCAGCCGATAAATGCGCCCGCCTTTATCACCGATCCTTGCCCAATAACAACATTACCCTCGATAATCGCATAGGGACCGACGGTAACATCATCATCGAGCATGGCATCAGGATCGATTATTGCGGTCTGATGAATTTTCGTATTCACGATGGCATATCCTCTTGTGTTAGTACAACCGCGCTCAGCTCGGCCTCAACAACGAGGTCGCCCTCGACGAACCCCTTTCCGGCCATAATACAGAGATTACGGCGGCGCTTCAGAATGTCGAGCTCGAACCGTACCTGATCGCCGGGTGTAACGGGCTTTCTGAATTTAGCCTTGTCTATCGTGGTGAAAAATATGAGTTTGTTATCAGTGCGCATCTCCGCATCGAGCATGAGTATTCCGCCGACCTGTGCCATTGCCTCGATGAGCAGAACACCGGGCATGACAGGCCGTTGGGGAAAATGCCCCTGGAAAAACGGTTCGTTGGCCGTAACATTTTTAATCCCGATCACTTTTTTCCCGGGGATGAGATCGATGATCCGGTCAACAAGGAGAAACGGATACCGGTGTGGCATAATCTTCCTGATGGCATCGACATCGAGAAGGTACCCCTCGGTCTCACGTTCCTGGTATTTCATCTTGATCCGTGATTTTTCCCAGTAAGCCCGTATTTTACGGACAAGCTCGATATTCGCCTTGTGACCGGAGCGCGCGGCCATGATATGGCCCCTTATCGGATGCCCGAGCAGATACAGGTCACCGATAAGATCGAGGGTCTTGTGGCGGGCAAATTCATTGGGAAACCGGAGCGGTGTGCCGTTCAGCAGCCCGTTATCGCCTCTGGTGACAGCCGTGTCGTTATTAAACAGTTTTTTGAGGTATTCGACCTCTTCCTGGTTCCAGGGTTTATCGATGACCACGAGGGCATTTTCCGGTGTTCCGCCCTTTGCAAGCCCGGCTTCCTTGAGCATCTCCACTTCACTCAAAAAACAGAACGTCCGCGCGGGAGCGAATTCCTGTTCGAACTCGTCAATAGTATACATCGACGTATACTGGGTGCCGATAGCCGGGTTTTTGTAATCGATCATGAACGTGATACGGAAATCATCCGAGGGCAGGGCCAGCAGTTCGACTCCCTCTCCCTTGACGGCATCGTATATGATCGTTTCATCGATGTTGATATAATCGCGTGGTGAATCCTGTTCAACGGTACCAGCGCTCTTAAGAGCCGCTATAAATTCGAGAGAGGAACCATCACAGACCGGGGGTTCGATACCTTCGATATCGACATATGCATTGTCGATTTTCATTCCGGCAAGGGCGGCAAGAACATGCTCGACGGTGTGAACCTTGTTCCCGTTCAGCCCGATTGTCGTTCCCCTGCTTATATCGACGACATTGTCGATAAGCGCCGGTATTTCGGGAGAGCCTTCGATATCGAGCCTCCTGAAAATAATTCCCGTATTGATAGGGGCTGGTCTGAATGTGAGCTCGCTCTGCGTTCCCGTATGAAGGCCCACACCTTTAACCGTGGCTTCGCCGGATAATGTTGTCTGTTTTTCAAACATGCTCTATCTCCGTTTATTCACAATCTGTTCCAGTTCGAGAATGCGTTTTTCCTGTTCCCTGACCTTTTTGATAAGGTCGGGAAGGCTGCGCAGAGCAGCTTCGAGACGCATGGCTTTCATATGATTTTTTGCCGGATAACCCGAAACGGTTTCATTCGGCTGAACATCTTTCGTGACACCGGCCTGAGCGCCGACAGAAGATCCGTCACCGATCACGATATGACCGGACAGGCCCGCCTGTCCGCCGATACGTACGCCGTTTCCGACAGTCGTAGAGCCGGAAATCCCCGTCTGCGCGGCGATGACAGTGTTCTCTCCGATACTGACGTTGTGACCCACCTGAATAAGATTATCGAGTTTTGTACCCTTCCTGATGACGGTCTTTCCGAACGCGGCCCGGTCAACGCACGTACAGGCGCCCACCTCGACATCGTCTTCGACGATTACAATTCCGATCTGGGCGATTTTATGGTACGTACCTCCATGGGGAGCGAATCCGAATCCATCGGACCCGATTACGACTCCGGCGTGGAGAATAACACGGTCGCCGATGACACAACTGTCCATGACGGTGACATTGGGATACAGGATACAGTTATTGCCGATGGTGCTTTTTGCCATGACAACCGTACAGGGACCGATAATGGTTCCGTTGCCGATTTTCACTCCCGGACCGATAACCGCAAAAGGCCCGACAGATACATCGTTTCCTGTAACCGCATCGGGATGGATTACCGACTGCGGGTGTATTCCGCCGGATGCAATATCCGAGGGATTTCGCAAGTTGAATGTATCGAGAAGCTTCAAAAACGCAAAATAGGGGTCATCCACCTCGATGGCGATCACACCGGACGGCACCATGGTGCCTTTTGTAACGATAACAGCCCGTGCCCGGCTCGATTCGAGACTTTTCGCGTACCGGGGATTGGAAAGAAATGTGATATCATCAGGACCCGCCTCATGAATTGCAGACAGACCCCTTATGGTAATATCACCTGCGCCGGCAGATACTTCCGCCCCGATAATACGGCAAATGTCCTCAAGCCTGAACGTCATTTGCTCGGTATATCCTTTTGAATTTCTTCAAGCAGATAATCAGAAATATCATACTTTTCGTTGGCATAGAGCACCGGACCTTCGGCATCAAAAATAAAATCATATCCCTCATCCTTGCCGATCTTCATCAGAACCTCGTTAATGCGATTTATGATCGGCTGAAGGAGTTCGGTCTGTTTCTTCATCAGAAGGCCGTCCGGCTGACGGTAAAGATCATCATACTGTTTATCGAGACTCTCACGGGTTTTCTGGAGCTCTTCCCGTTTTTTCTGGATCATTTCCTCGCTCATGAGGAGAGCCCGTTTTTCGGCATCCTGAACTTCCAGCTGGAATTTATCGCTCGATTTCTGGAGTTCGGCAACTTTTTCCTTCTCATATTTTTCGAGCTCTTTCTGAGCCGCTTTATAGGGCTCGTACTTGCTGAAAACATATTGAGGCCGTATATACCCGATTTTAAGCTCAGCCAGCACGGTCGAAGATACTGCCGTCATCATGACAGTTATGCATAAAACACCCATAATCCATGGTTTTGTGGAACGTGACATCGAGTTCTCCTTTCAATATTACAAAAATTGATTTCCAAATTGGAAGTGTGGCCGCCATCCGCCGATTTTACTTGATCCCTCAAGTTTATCGAATCCGTATCCGAAATCGAACCCGAGCATGCCGATACCGGGAATCGACAGACGAACACCGACTCCGACAGAGCGTTTCATATCGAACGGGTTTGTTTCGGACAGATTACGCCATGCATTACCGAAATCGTAGAAGCCTATTCCGTAGATCATCTGAGATACAATGGGGAACTGAAGCTCGAGATTGTTGACGAGCATCGTCTCGCCGCCAATTTCCTCCCCCTTGAGGAGCGGGCAGACCTGACGGTTCGGGTAGCCGCGCACAAAACCGTCATAACTCGTTCCGCCCGGCATGAAACGCTCCGAATACGGAACCGAGGTGTTTTGCTCGTAACCTTTCAGATACCCGATCCGCGAACGGATAACAAATGCTATCTGCCAGTAGATCGGTGTATAGAATTCGTTGTTGAGGAGGTACTTATAATATGAAAGGTCGCCGCCGAACGGACCGCCGGCAACCTCGAAAGTCGCCGATGTACGCGATCCATCAGTTGAAAACTGCGGCAGGTCACGGGAATCCCGCGTAAACATAAAACTGAGGGATGATGTTTTACCTGTAAGCAGATAGTACGAATAATACGCCGATGGATTTACATAATTGACGTCCTCAAGACGGTATGAGATATAGGCATGACAATAATCATCGGGCCATTTCAACTTACGTCCGAGCCGTATGTAACCACCGCGCCTGCTCTCCTGGTCGAAAGCGGATGTATAATCGCTCCGTACGATATCGTAGAGGTCGAGCGAGAAACTGGTCTGGGTATCAAAGAGCCACGGTTCACTGAAACCGATCTGGAACGCTTTCCGCCGTGAGCCGACATCCCATGAAAAATTTACACCCTGACCGCGCCCGAAGAGGTTGGAATTGGAAAAAGACAGAGTGCCGACAAGTTTATCACGCTCTGAGTACCCGGCGCCCATCGATGCCACTCCGGTCTGTTTTTCCTTGACTTCGAGGATGATATCGACATCATCGCTGTCCTCATGGGGTACATAATCCGGTTTGACATCCTCAAAATAATTGAGCGCCATGATGTTACGGCGCGAACGATCGAAGAGGGTGCGGTTAAACGGCATGCCGGGAAGGAGATAGACTTCACGGCGTATCACTTTTTCGATAGTCTTGGTATTCCCCTTTATGATAACCTTCGCCACATTGGAAATATTTCCTTCCGCAATATCTATCAGTATATCGACCGTATCGCCATGAGCCGACTGAACCGGCACAATCCGAGTTTTTAAATAACCGGCGTCATTGTAGAGGACATTTATTTCATACATTGCCTGTCCGACAAGGTCTTCATTGTACGTTTCGCCGACACTGTACCGTACCATGGGCCTGATCTGTTCTTCGGTAAAGAAGGCATTACCTTCAAACGATGTTTCACCGAATTTGTACTCACGGCCTTCCTGGACAAAAAGTGTAATTGTTGCCTTTCCGGCTTCTTCATCGGTATATATGCTGTCCTGAAGAACCACGGCGTCACGGTATCCGAGGGATTTGTAGAGATGAACTATCTTTCCCTTGTCCTCTTCCAGGGCAGCTTCCTTGAATTCCCCGGAACGGTACCACCGGTCTTCCTTTGTATCCATCTGCTTTTTGATCTTTTTTTCGCTTACCTTATCATTGCCGACAATATTTATCTCTTTGATTTTTATTTTTTTACCTTCATGCATGGTTATCTTGACATCGACTTTGGTCGAATCGGGCTGAGTTGGCGTAACTGCGAAAGTTGCCTTGGCGAGGAGAAAACCCTTTTCCTTGTACATATCATGGATTTTACGGCTCATTTTGGCGATTTTCCGGTCCCCGATAGCCTGGTTCTTAACCAGACCGATCGCGTTGAGAATCTCGTCTTCCTTTATTTCCTTGAAACCTTCCGTCGATATATTATTGACTGTGGGAAGCACCTCAACCTGTATGATAACCCTGATGCCGTTATCCATCTGTTCGCTCTTGATCCTGACATCCGCAAAGATGCCGAGACGCCACAATGTCTGAATCGCCTGAGAAGCGCTGTCACGCGAAAGAGGTGTCCCGACCCGTAAGCCACTCTGATTGGTAATCAGCGCCTTTGGGACATTGTAATTGCTGACGATGACGATTTCCCTGATCGTGTTGCCTTCCTGTGCGCCGCAGAAAGACGGGAACGCCAGCAGGATTAACAGCGCAGCGGAAACCAGACTTATAACACAAGGACGAATCTTCATTAACATCCACCTCGTTCGACATTTATGATACACATACAGAATTTAAATATATATAATCAGATAGCAATTTCAAAGTGAATTACTCTCAGAATTCAAAATCATGACGAATCTCGATTCGCCGTTCACCCTCTTTCATGACATCGTCATACAGGTATTTCAATTGAAGGCGGGTATTTGTTCTGAGATTATACTGTAAATCGAGCTCATGGAAAAAACCTCGTTCCCTCCTGTTCAGAAAATCCCTGTTGAGGCCGTACTGCCCCTGGTAAGATAAAAACCATTCCTTGAAAAAATACTCCCCGAGCATGACCCGGCTTTCATCAAAGAGCATGTAATCATTTTCGGGATCAAGCCGGTCTTTGAATCCGATCTGGGATTTCATGAAATTCCCGAGCACCGACGGTGTAAAGCGCACCACATCGATTTTGGTGTATCGCTTGACTATATCTTCAAAGGGACGAAGCCACATATTCGTGTAATAGGTATTGAGCCCGTTTGTCAAAGCCCGCGCCGTATAGTTTCCTAATGTTTCCGGGGCGATTCCGAGCTTGGCGAGGATTTTTTCCTGAGAATCATCCGAGGGATTGGTACTGGAAAATTCGATCTCGATTGTCCCCAGGCCCTCGACATCAAATGTTCTCCTGGCCACCTTGTCGAGCATGGGATCTTCCTGGACTTCAACACGGCCCAGGGCGCGCCGGCGCTGGTCTGATTTTGAGTTCACCGTACTGGCATTAAGGTAAATTTCAGTCGGTACGCCGGTGGAATCATGCACCACCGTCCGTGCACGGCCCGTGAGAATAGCAGGCATATCCTCACGGATGGTATCGAGTTCAAATTCCACTCGTTCTATGTCGAAATCCGCTCCGAAATAGGAAATCGAACCCGATTCCGAACGCGCGTCCGCAGTTACCCGGAAACTCCCGTCGGCAAGTCTTCCCTCAACCTTGAAGAAAGAACTTTCATCGATTTTTGTGAAGACCCGGGCGACATTCGTCCCCACAAGGCGCCATTTCTGGTTGATTTCATTGACATAATAAACACTTGCTCCGGCGGTTACGTTGATATCCCAATAAATTTCACTTAAGTAACTGGTGCTATCGCTGTCCGATGATTCGTCCTGAAGCAGCGGATATGTAACATCACCCGAGCGAACCAGTATTTTCCCGGCTATGTAAGGGGTCAGGGAATTTTCATATTCTGCGGCTCCGACAAAAAACGCTCCGCCAGCGTCCCCGGACAGCTCGAACGTCCCCGTCTCCTTCGGTTTCATGAATCCCGGAACATGCAGCTCGATGGGGCGTTCGCGGTTTTTACTCCGCTCGAATTTCCCCGTTATTATGCCAAAATCAAGGTTGACATCATTATTGACAACACTCAGCAATCCCGGACGTTTTATGGTATCCCAGTCTTTATCACCGATATGGATGTTATGAACCAGGAGTTTATTGTTGTTGATAATACCCGAGCCGGCCACAACACGTACGGCTTTGTAACCGCTCATTGTCTGAAATTCGGGATCGATTTTCAGAATCGCCGTAACATCGGTGACTTTATTGATAAGATAGGCGGGATGGATCGTACCGTTGGTCACATATAATTCTGCGTCCAGAACAAACGGGTCCTGCCATGTGCCGCCGATCTCGACGTTGAGCTGGCACTGCCCCGTGGCCTTTTTTATTGCGGTTGTGAGATACGGAAGCGACAGGAGCAGATCGCCCTGGAGCTCGAGGTTCATCTTGAGCCCCGGAGCTTCGGTGCTGTCCTCCCAGAAATAACCGCTTGATGCGCTCCCCTTCCCGGTGTAAATACCCTCTTTTTTTACGGTAAAGTCGTTAACGATAAACCCTGTGGACCCGCCGCCCAGAACACCGTGGGCCTCATCGATGGGTATATCAAGGAAATGCCCGTCAGCGAAGGAGAAATCCCCGTTGACCGTTCCGTCTTTTCGTGTGAATGACATCGTAAACCGGTAATCGACTTTGCCGTCGCACTTCATCGATGTACTGATAATGTCGCCTATTGCGCCCAGCTCGACATTCTTTCCATCCGCTTCGAGCACGAAAGGACTGCCGGATACCCATATGCCGTGAGCCTGCATGACCGGAATATTATCCCTTTTGAGACGTACATCAGAAAAGGTAAGCTCCCCGATTTTTCCGGAAACATTCCCCGAGCCCGAGAGACGATCGACTCCCGACAACACGAGATCGGTCATGACAATCGGTTCCGGAGTTCTGAAAAAAGGTGCTTTCAGCGTTCCGCCTATCACCGCTTTGCCGGTCAGTTTACCGGAATGACTGAACTCTTCCCGCTTGAAAATGTCAATGATCGTTTCGAGGGGGAATTTATCGAGATACAGATTTCCGCTCAGATTTCCGCCGTCCAGACCGGCCCGCACATTGAGGGATGCGATATCCCCGTCATACACTTCGGCTGTTATACCGCTGGAATCCGAAACTGCATGGAGTTTCAGAGATATCGGACCGGAATAGCGCACAACGAAGTTGTTCATCCGGGCATTGACATCGAACCGGCGTGATTTCGTCAGAATATTATGGGAAAGAATATTCGCCTGTACGTCAGATGTCACCTGGTTGCTGACCTGGAGGGAAAAATCGCCATCCAGCCTTGCTTCATCGCGATCGCCCGCGACTGTCCCTGTACCGTTAATGAATACATCCCCGGACTCGTGACCGAGGTACTCCATCACCGGCATGTGCCTCAGCTCGACCGATGACAGCAGCTCGGGTTTGTCGAAAACACTGTCCACCGTTCCTTTCAGGCTGACATGGTCGTTTTTCAGCGTAAAATCGAGCTTGTCTTTAAGGAGCGCTGCGGTTCCGCTGACAGTATATAATCCGGACGAATCGGCAGTTGCCCGTTTCCCCGTAAAATCGGCAGAATATGTTTCTTTTTCGAAGTTTGTAATGCCCTTGACCCAAACGTTATAGTTAAGTGCGGAATCGGCGCCTTTACGAACATTGAGATTGAGCCGGAAATCCTTTTGTTCCGCTTCCGGATCGAAACTGCTTTCACCGCTGGCACGAAATGCATAATCCTCATAGCGGCACCTGAATTCGTCGAAAATGATTTTTTCTCCGCCCAATCGCATTTTCAGGAAGAAATTCCGTACGCGCCTTTTTTCGTACGCAAGTGCATCCGATGAAAAAACCGCGGTGGTTTTCAGGTCGCTGAGCGGTCCCTCGACCGTTGCATCAAGATCGATTGAGCCGGAAGGGAATGCCGTGCGGTCAGGATAAATATCAGTGAGTAATTTCGAAAGTTCAACATTCTTCGCCCGGACAGTCAGTTTCAGCGAAGGATCGTGCTCGAGACTCAACCGTCCCGACAATTCGGGATTTACATCCCAGACAGTTCCCGATATCGAGTCAAAGACAATTTCTTTCTCGCTGACCGTACCGTCAACGAAAACATTGGTAACGCCGATTTTATGCCCTTCCAGGTCGAATGAACCATTACGAAGGACATAATCGCCGTTCATGAAAAATTTTGTATCCTTCTGCTCCATATGGAGCGAAAAATTCAGTAATCCCGCCGTGGGCCTAATATCGCCCGAAAGAAACCGGATGTTTTCACCGGCAATGGAGCATTCGCTGCTCTTTATGTCGAGATAGTAATTATCTTCAACCCTGTCCAGAACACCCTTGAATGTCGTGTTTTTCTTTACGGACAGCACGTTCCCCTCGACATTGAGATAAATTACCCGTTGATCGATACCATCAATCCATCCGCTGACATTCTGCGCAAAAACGCTCGTTTCATTTTCGCGGCGGAGGACAAGTGAACCTTTATTGATATTTATTCTGAGGAAAGGGATATTCTTTAACGAGATTATTGGGATTTTTTCAAAATTGAGGGATTCCCCGGAGGCTTCGGAGGGATTGAGAATTTTAGTGAATACGGGATGATCGAGATAAATCTGTTCTGTTCCGTAGAGGGGTTTGAAATGATTCTTCACGAAATCGAAAAAGTCAAAGCTGATTCTGACACGATCAACTTCAACGTTCAGCGGGATATTTTCTATTTTAAGACGGGCATTCCTGATGGTGATCGACCAGGGGAGAATGACCACCGATGATGCTTCGAAATTAACCCCGAGGAGTTCGGACGCTCTTCCGGTAAGATAATCGCGAGCTTTCTGATTGATATTGAAAAACTTCGAGGCAAAAAAATAACCGCCGATAATCATGATCAGGAGAAGCAGTAATAACGGTATTAAAATACGGCTCTTCACTTCGCTATCATTCCCTTGACATTCCGGACATAATCATGATATTCCCGGTGAATACCATGAACATACATAAAAAACGCTTCGATCCCTAGTGAAGGAAGAAGCGCTTGCCATTATGTGCATTATCGAGGATGAACCGGAAACTCAGCTTTTTTTCGTTTCAGCGGAATGATTGGCCAGTTCCTCGAAAACCAGGTTGTTATCGACGGCATCGATCTGAATAACAGAACCTTCGGAAAATTTTCCTTCAAGCAATTTTTCGGACAAAGAATTTTCGATATATTTCTGAATAGCCCTTTTCAGTGGCCGGGCGCCATACATGGGACTGAACCCTTCGCTGGCAATAAATTCTTTGGCCTTCCGGGTTAAGACCAGATCCATATCTTTATCGGTAAGGCGTTTTTTGACCTCCTTGATCAAAATATCGATAATCATGAGAATATCGTCACGGTTCAGTGCACGGAAAACGACGATCTCATCGATCCTGTTGATGAATTCCGGATTGAAGGTTTTTTTGAGCTCGCTGATGACCTTCTTTTCCATGGAATTGTAATCGTCCTCGAACTCGGCAGCCTGAAAGCCGAGATTTTTCCCAAGCCCGATCTGACGTGTTCCGAGGTTTGAAGTCATGATGAGAATGGTATTCTTGAAGTCGACTTTTCTTCCCATGCTGTCGGTAAGATGTCCCGAGTCCAGAACCTGAAGAAGCATGTTGAACACATCGGGATGCGCTTTTTCGATTTCATCGAGCAGGACAACGCAATACGGCTTGCGCCGGACACGCTCGGTAATCTGGCCTCCCTCCTCATAGCCCACATATCCCGGAGGGGCGCCGACCAGCCGCGAAACATTGAATTTCTCCATGTACTCTGACATGTCGATACGGACAAGAGCGTTAGAATCCTGGAAAAGATACTCGGAGAGCACCCGGGCAAGCTCGGTTTTCCCCACGCCGGTGGGACCGAGGAATATGAACGAGCCGATGGGCCTGAGAGGGTCCTTGAGCCCAGCGCGTGTACGCCTGATAGCCCGTGAAATGGCAGATATTGCCTGATCCTGGCCGACAATCCGTTCACGGAGCTCGTCCTCGATCTTGAGCAGACGCTCCGATTCGCCCTGGGCGAGCCGGAAAAGCGGAATGCCGGTCATCGTACTCGTCACATACGCCACATCATCCTCGGTGACCGTGACAACCGCATTTGCCACTTTTTCTTTCCATTCGGCCTTCTCGTGCTCGTATTCCTCTTTGTGGTTACGTTCTTCGTCTCTCAGCTTAGCGGCGGTTTCATAATCCTGTTTTTCAATGGCCGTGTTCTTCTTCAGCTCGATTTCGCGAATCTGTTTTTCCATGTCTTTAATCGAATCGGGAAGCGTCAGCTTCTTGAGCCTGATTCTCGATCCCGTTTCATCGATAAGATCGAGCGCCTTATCGGGAAGGAAACGGTTCGATACATACCGGTCGCTCAGCTTGGTTGCAGCAATAATCGCCTCGTCGGTTATAACGACATTATGATGCTCCTCATACCGTGACCGGAGACCCTTGAGAATCTCGATCGTATCCTCAACCTGAGGCGGATCGACCATGATCTGCTGGAAACGCCGTTCGAGAGCGCCATCCTTTTCAATAAACTTGCGGTATTCATCAAGGGTAGTCGCGCCGATACACTGTAATTCCCCGCGGGAAAGCGCAGGCTTGAACATGTTCGAAGCATCGAGGGTGCCCTCGGCGGATCCTGCGCCGACAATCGTATGCAGCTCATCGATGAATATAATGACATCCCTCGACTGCGCCAGCTCGTTCAGAATGGATTTCACCCGCTCCTCGAACTGTCCCCTGTATTTCGTTCCGGCGACTATGCTCCCCATATCGAGCGATACGACACGTTTTGCGATAAGATTCTGAGGCACGTTCCCTTCGACGATCTTCTGGGCAAGACCCTCCACGATGGCGGTTTTTCCTACCCCGGGTTCGCCGATGAGCACGGGATTGTTCTTTTTCCTCCGCGAAAGTATCTGGCTCATGCGCTCGATTTCCTTTTCACGTCCGATTATCGGATCGAGCTTGTTCTGACGGGCGAGTTCGGTCAGATCACGGCCATAGTGCTCCAGAAACGGCAATCCGCTTTTTTCCTGTTCCGATCTCGATACTTTCTTGTTCCCGGAAAGGATACTCATCACTTCTTCTTTCACACTCTTATAATCGGTGCCGAAAACGCTGAGTATCTGGGCGGCAATACCGTTTTTATTCTTCGTAAGCGCCAGAAGGAGATGCTCGGTTCCGATATAGTTGTTGTTCATCTCGCGGGCTTCCTGCGCGGCGATTTCCAGAACCTGTTTCGCCATCGGAGTGAACGGTACTTCCGAAAGAACCATCGCCCCGGAGGAAGTCTGAACGGCATCCTCGATCGAACGCTTGAGGGCATCGAGCTGAATACCCATATTTGTCAGAACGGCAACCGCGACACCCTGCCCTTCCTTGACAAGCCCGAGCAGCAGATGTTCAGTGCCAATATAATCATGACCAAGGCGCGCCGATTCCTCCCGCGAATACTGGAGCACCTTTTTCACTCTATCGGTAAACATATTATTCATGGTCAGTATTCAACCTCCGTTATATACGGTAAGAAAATTTACTCATTATAATATAATGCAATTATATCGTCACGTCAACAAATCGTTGACGTACGATTTCCGCTCTGATAACATCACGCTCCATCGGCTCGGTCTCCTTACCCAGACGGGCCTGAATATGACCCGGTTGAACAAGCACCATGAGCTCATTGAGCGTTTTTATGGACGGTTTATTGAGAATCTCGAGATAGAGACCGAAACGAACCGCGGAATGCAGGTTCATAAACTCATGAGTCGAGAGAACACGGGCGGTTTTGAGTATTCCCAGGCTTCGCCATATCTTGTCCTCGACCTGGCCCTTTGCCTCTTTTTTAAGCACCTGAGAAGCCCGCCGTTCATAATCGATTATCTGGTTTACCACCGAGGTGAGACTGGTTACGATCTCACGTTCGCTTTTTCCGAGAGAGGTCTGGTTGGATATCTGAAAAAAGTTCCCGATGACATCCGATCCCTCTCCATGATACCCGCGGACTGCCAGACCAAGCTGACCGACACTCCGGATTACCCGCTGGATTTCCTTTGTCAGAACGAGCGCCGGCAGGTGAATGAGGATCGACGCCCGCAGACCGGTGCCGAAATTCGTGGGACATGCAGTCAGGTAACCATAACTGGCGCTGTACGAAAACCGTATTCCCTTCGACAGAGCATCGTCAATACCGTCAATGCCCTCCAACGCCTCCATAAGGTCCAGTCCCGAGCGCAGCGACTGGAGACGGAGATGATCCTCTTCGTTGATCATGATCGAATAATGTTCGCCGTCCTTCACGAGTACTCCGCGGTTGCCATCCCTGCGGGCAAGGGCGGGACTCATGAGGTGCCGTTCGATAAAGACATCCTTTTTATACTCTTCCATGCCCTCATTTTTAAAAAAATCGGAAGAAGAAAAACCGGCCGCATGGGAAGACTCGAGCACCGTACCGACAACTTCTTCCAGATCGTTTCCGGATGCCCTGTGCGCGTATGGTATCCCGGCAATATTACGGGCAAGACGGGCTCTTGACGACACGACGATATTCGATTCGGGGCCGACAGGATTCAGCCAATCAGGAAGTGTAAATACAAGACTGTCGAAGTTCATTTTTTTGAATACTCTTTCTCTAAAACAGATATTTTGTCACGGATTTCAGCCGCTTTTTCATACTCTTCCGTTTCGATATACCGTTTCAGCCTCGAACGAAGTTCCTTGAGCTCTTTCCGTACGTCAACGCTGCCCTCGCACTCATAGGGTATTTTACCCTCATGTTTCGTCACCCCGTGAATCTGTTTCAGGAGATTCACGATGTGATTACCGAAGGACTCATGACATTTATCACAGCCGAACAGACCCGTTTTTTTAAACTCCGCAAAAGTCATATGGCATACGCTGCATGTTATATCCGGGACAGGTTCATCCTCGGCTGTCTGGGTATTGGCGGTCAGGCTGCCGATAAGCGATTCGACCTGGGAAGGAAGCGCAGGCGAAATATCAAGCGTCAGGCCCTTTTTCTTTGCACATTCCGAGCAAATCTGCATAACGATTTTTTCGTTATTCACTATCTGGGTGAAAATGATATTTGCCTCGTTTATGTTACATATCTGGCATTTCATCGAACGGTTCTTCTCCCTCTGCGCTACCAGACGTCATATTCAGGACGGTTTAAATATTCACAACATAAATTAGACTCTCTGGGAACGAAATAGTTCATTTAAATTTTCTTTTTTAATCTCTTTTGCTATCCCGTCATCGAGCTGAACAATCCTGTCGGCTCTTTCCGCAAGCACCATATCATGGGTTACAATTACAAACGTATATCCGTTTTCCCGTGCCAGCCCCCACAACAGGTCATGGAGCATCTCTGAATTACGGTGGTCGAGGTTACCCGACGGCTCATCGGCAAGAACAATCGCCGGCTCATTCATGAGCGCTCGTGCCACGGCCACGCGCTGGAGTTCGCCGCCCGAAAGCTCGCCGGGACGGTGTTTGATCCGCTGTGAAAGTCCCACATGATCGAGGAGTTTTTCCGCCCGGCTCACCGACTGTGTATTGAATTTCCCGTTGATGAGCGCCGGCATCAGAACATTTTCAAGGGCATTGAACTCAGGAAGCAGATGGTGAAACTGAAAAACAAATCCCACTTTTCTGTTACGGTATGCGGCAAGCTCGCTATCCGTTTTACCGGTAATATCATCGCCGTTAAGCGATATCGTTCCTCCGTTGGGACGGTCGAGCATCCCGAGTATATGGAGCAGCGTCGACTTCCCCGCCCCGGATTCGCCGACTATCGCGAGTATTTCCCCTTTCATGATGTCAAGGTCAATACCGGTGAGAACATCGAGCGTCGAGCCTCCGACGACATAATGTTTGGTGATTGCCCGCGCCTGTATGATGTATTCAGCCAATTGTGTTCCTCTGTGTGATTTATATCGACCGTATCGCATCGACCGGGGATAGTTCCGCAGCCTTTTTTGCCGGGTAGTAGCTCGACAGCCAGCATAATAACAGCGCCACGGCGGTTATCGAAACGACATCCCGGACCTGCAGGTCCATCGGAAGAGCGCTGATGAAATAGATATCGGGCGGAAAGCTCAGCAGACGGTACTTGTCCTGAATCATGCAGATAACCGTCCCCAGCACGCTTCCGGCGATTGTTCCGCAGACACCGACAAACGCTCCCTGATAGAC
Source organism: bacterium (assembly GCA_021372535.1). NCBI lineage: Bacteria > bacterium. Next base: position 7,580 of record JAJFUH010000074.1, on the reverse strand, counting down.
AAAAATACGCTCGATGTTCTTGTCGGTTGCCCCCATCGACTTCAGAATACCAACCTCCCGGGTTTTATCCATCACCATCATGATGAGTGAACTGACGATGTTGAAAGCCGCAACGAGAACAATGAGACTGAGCACAATGAACGCCGCCCATTTTTCAAGTTTCATCCAGCGGAACAGAATCTGGTTTTTTTCTATCCAGCTCTCGCTGAAATACGGTTTCCCGCCGAGCGCTTTATCTATCAGCCCGCCTTCACGGGTATAGCGGTCGGCATGGAACATGTTCTGGAGCTTCAGGACTATTCCGGTCGCTTTGTCGCCGTACTGCAATATCTTCTGCGCTTCCGAAATACCGATCAGTACGACGGCGCTGTCATAATCATAGTAACCGCTGTCGAATATTCCGGCGACCCTGAACTTTTTCATGGGCGGCGGAGTCCCGTCATCGATGAGCGACTCCATGTCAGCCTGCCCGTAAAGAATGATATACTCGCCGACCATTGCATTATTAAGCGCCCGCGACACGTATCTCCCCAGTACAATGCCGGGGATGTCGTCTTCGTCCCTGGTAAAATCGAGCTCCCCGACGCTGACATATTTTCTGATATCGGATACCGTATCGATGGTGTTGACATCGACGCCCCGAACGACAACCGCGACGGGACGGCTCTTCTGCTGCGCCGTGGCGACGGTTTCATAGGAACAAAACGCCGAAACGCCGCTTACTCCGTCCATCGCCCACAGTTTTTTTTCTATCTCACGGTAATCCTGCATGCCTTTTTCAAGGGGATTGCTGACCCATATGTGTCCATCCATTCCGACAAGACGGGTTCTCAGCTCCTTGGTGAAACCGTTCATGAGAGACAGGACAATGATGAGCGCTGCGACCCCGACTGTTATTCCGAGAATGGAAATCAGGGAAATTATGGAAATAAAACCAGTCTTTTTCCTTGTCAGGAGATAACGATATGCGACAAAATACTCAAATTTTCTAAACACGGTATCCTCATTTGTTTTAATCAGTTCTACCGTAATATATGAAATTAATATCAAAAATGATGAAAAATAATTGACGAACCATTATTTACCTTATAGAAATTACATAATTTAGAACTTGTATTACCATTGATGCGATATGATATTACGAATATATGACCATTGCGCGTCCCAGAACTACATTAAACCACGTTCGCCTCATTGATATTTTTTCTCCCTGAAAGGGGGAATGGATATGAAAGGCTTTCTTCTTTCCGCGATAGTATCAATCATCGTTTTAACAGATACTCTGCCGGTTGTGCAGACGGGAATAAGCGCACAGACACGCAGCGAAAGCTCGAAAGCGGAAGTGTTGATCAATCCGGACAACAAACAGGCAATAAGCGGCAATGTTGCAATATGTTATGCCACCGGAGCACGACTGACACAGTCGTACGATATAAAGCGCGGCCTCATCAACCTCAAGGATGCCATGCTCAAATGGACCAAAATCGACACACGACTGAACAGTCCTCTTACTCTCAGCTCGCCGCAGATGAAAAAAATGCCCTTTATCTACATTGCATTCGATGGCGGATTCGAACTGACCCAACCGGAAAAGGACAATATCCGCGATTACCTTTTAAACGGCGGTTTCATGGTTATCGAGAACATCAATCCGAATCTCGACAACAATCCGGCTTCTTCTCAGTTCGAGAACATGTTCAGAGATGTGCTCGAATCGCGCGGCAGGTTTGCTCCGATCCCGAACGACCACCCGCTTTTCCACAGCTTTTTCAATTTCGATGAACCACCGCGCGGCAGCGAGACGAATATGATCGAAATACGGTCTCTCCAGGGAGTGACAATCGACGGCCGTCTCGTGGCAGTGTATTCGAACAAGCGATATGTTGTCAGATGGAACGATTACACCGATAACGAACCGCAATTGAGAATGGGAATCAACATGCTCGTTTTTTCGCTGACTCAAAAGGGAGGAATCGCGGTAAGGAATTTCCGTTAAGATGTGTAATGGTGTTCCTGTCATCGAGCGGGCGGTGAAAATGCAACTTTTTCACCGCCCTTTTATTTACTCGCTCAAAAAAGTGGAATTGGTGAAATAAACAGCGTATATTGGTACATAATTTCATGGAATATTCCAACTTCGAGAGGAAATACTCTTGAAACGAACTGCTGTTTTATTGGCGTTTTTTTTACTCAGTTGTTTTTCCGGAGCCGCCGGGCAGCTTATCGAACAGAAGCTCGGAATGGTGGTTGCCGATCCCCGCGACAAGCACAATATACGGGGATACGTTCACATGGCCATCATATACGGCGAAGAACTCCGGTCTCCCGCGGCTTATCCCCGTTATCTCATAAATCTCAAAGAGGCGTTCAGCCAATGGACGAAAATCAATGTGATTCTCGATCGTCCCTGCGAACTTTCGTCTCCGCGCCTGCTTGAACTGCCGTTTGTCTATATTACAAGTTACGATGAGTTCGTGCTCACCCCGCTTGAACGGGAAAATGTCCGGAATTATTTCAAATCCGGCGGATTCATGGTTCTCGACAACGCACGGCCGACCATCGGCGAGAGTCCGCAGGAAAAATCGTTCAGGAATATGCTGCTCGATGCTCTCGGGCCTGATATCCAGTTTCTGCCCATACCATCAGACCACCCGCTCTTCAACGTCTATTTCGACCTCGTCGAGGGCCCGCCTGTTGGTGTTCTGGATGACTCAGCTTCAATCGGGAAATTCTTTCTATCGGGCGTGTGGGCCAATGGCCGTCTTGTCGCGATACTTTCCAACAGGGGATATACAGTGCGCTGGAGCAGCGATGACAGCAATCAGCCCCAGCTCAGGTTCGGAATAAACATGGTGATATATGCTCTGACCCGGGAAAATAATGATACCAATATACACGAATAAACTCCAGGAGATGAAATGTCTGATTTTCAAAAACCTGCCCCTAAAAAAACATCATATCTCGTATATTCTCTGATAGTTGCGGTTATTCTCGGTGGATTGCTCGGTCATTATGCGCCTCCTCTGGCAGTTAAAGCACGAATATTCGGAGATATCTTTCTAAGCCTCCTTTTTGTACTCGTTGTCCCGCTCATCATGGTGTCCATGATCTGCGGTGTAACCAATCTCGGCGATATACGGCACCTTGAAAGGCTGGGATTAAAGACACTGGCCTATTATCTATCAACCACACTCCTTGCCGTAATACTCGGTCTTATCCTCGTCGACATTTTCAATCCCGGTAAAAATTCCCATGCGACACCGACCGAGTTCCTCTCCGCGAGATACTCTATCGTTCAAACACCTTTTTCCGGCGGATCGGTGCTGACTTTCCCCGATAACGAAGAGCTTCTGACCTCAACGATAGACCCGAAAAGAAACCATATTTTTCTCATCGATCAGAATATAATCGGTCTCATCGATACGTACGGTAAAATCACCCCCCGTTCCATACCCATTATGAGGTGGCTCGATGTTTCAGGGAGAAAAATCGAACCTTCGATCACCGGAACCGGCATCAGGGTCAGGTCCGAAGTAAAGAAAATTACCGTATCGGAGACGGTAAAGAGTTATGTCCCCCGCAATATCTTTCAATCCATGATAGAGGAGAATATCTTTCCCCTCATTGTTTTCTGCCTGGTTTTCGGGACGGTGCTGACAACGATCGGCGAGAAGGGAAAACCTCTCATCGCCGTGGTCGAGGCAATCAATGTTACCATCATCAAATGTGTTGTCCTGCTTATGTACCTTGCCCCTGTCGGTATTTTCGGGCTCATGGCGGGGAGCATCGGCGATGCGGAACTTTCGAATCCGGACGGCTTCATAGCGGAAATTGTACGACTTGCCCGTTATGCTATCACCGTTCTGCTCGGTCTCCTTATTCATGGCTCAATCACGCTGATAATCATATTGAAATTCGTTGCCAGACGACGTCCGCTGAAATTCTTCAAAAACATGATTCCACAGGTTCTTACCGCCTTTTCAACCGGTTCGAGCATGGCCACGCTGCCGATTTCAATCACGATGATAACGGAAAAAAACAAGGTTTCGGAAAAAGTCGCCGACTTTGTTCTTCCCCTCGGGGCAACCATCAACATGGACGGAACCGCGCTCTACCAGGTCGTGGCTACCATGTTTATCGCCCAGACGTACAATATAACGCTCGGCCTTACCGAACAGATTATTGTTCTCCTCACCGCGACTATCGGTTCGATCGGAGCAGCCGGTATTCCACAGGCCGGCCTCGTCACCCTCATCATGGTTCTCAAGAGTGTCGGGCTTCCGGTTGAAGGAATCGCCATGATCCTGTCCATTGACTGGTTTATCGACAGGTGCAGAACAACCATCAATACATGGGGGGATGTAGTCGGCGCTTCGGTTATTGATTATTACGAGGGGAACAGAGTTCGTGACGATGAGTATTAAGAGGGCGGTGAAAAAGTGTCTTTTTCACGCGCCCGATGATAAAATTTGTTGTTTCGTCGCTGTCAAGGGCATGTAAATCGGCATTTCATGCCGACCCTTGACAGCCTGTATCAAAACATGTAGTGTTTTTCAAAAGGCTTTTTAAGAAGCGGCATATTTTTACAATCACATCATTTCTGTGATTCACCCCATGACATGTGCAGTACATCTCCTGATACGGTTTTCAGGATTCCTTCGAACCAGTCGAGCCATTTCCGTTCCATTTCAAGCGACTCGATACGTCTCCTGTACAGTGCATAGACAATGAACGGGTAGGTATTTTTATCTTCGGGCCACTCGTCATTAAGCGTATTCAACTGTTTCTCTACCGCTTCCTTACGTCTGTGTATCGTTTGTGCAAGCGCTTCCGCATCGGGAGAAGCCGCAACCGCAGTCACGAGGTATGCATCCAGTTCGTATTTTATTTCGAAATTGAGATCGAAGTCATGATAAAGAAAATCGACAAGGGCGCTGCTTCCGGAATGGGTAATCGAATATACTTTTTTGGGAGGACGGCCGCCGTCCTGTTCGAGCCTTTTACTGATGAAACCCTCCCTTTCGAGTTTATCGAGGGTTTTATACAGACCAGCTCGTGAAAAAGCCACCCATTCGTCCGAACCGCTTTCTCTCACATGAGCGAGAATATTATATCCGTAGCCGATACCCCGTTTAACATACGAAAGAATGAGCGCCTCGTTGAGAGTCATGACAGCCTCCGTCGTTTATCTTTCACAGTCTGAAGTCATATTTCCAGAAAGACGGCACTACTATTATTCACTATTTACCGATATCCGGAATTCCGTGTCATGGTATTATATTAAGCTCGGAAAACGGGCCTGCCACGCCGAATTTATTTACACTTCGCACAAATATATCACCGACAAAATCTCTCAGTTCGACACGATTCTGTGATTTCTGAACAGAGGTGTTCTGGAGTATCTGGAAGGAATCGAAATTCGGCGTCATGGTATCGAGATACAGTCGAATTGTCTCATCTCCGGTTCTGGTAAAGTTTATTACCACATGATTCAGGGTCCAGTAAAAATCGGATTGTTCATGCGCCACAAAATGAACGCCGTTCAGCTTGTATTCGGCATTGTCCGATCTGTTAAATTTATCAAGCCGGTCAAAGCTCCCTTCGGAAACCGGGGAGTATTCGTCTTCCCATACAAGATGGTTTTTATACAGAGCCTGCCAGGGTAAAAACGATTTTCCGCCGTATCTGCTGAGCATGTCATTCATCCGCCACAGGTACAGATACTGGTACCGGGGCAGAAGGTCTTCACGGAGCGTGACAAAATCGGCAAAATCTCCGATTCCGGGTTGAACGATAATTTCACGATACCGGTTCTGGAGCATCAGTATGCGCAATTCCAGCGCGTCGAGCGGCACGGAATTGCGGATATAATATGTCGCCCGGTTATACGCATCAAAAACCGCCCATTTATCATGTGTGTTAAGAAATACCTCACAAACGTCATTGGTCAAAAAATTCCCGTTTTCATCAAGCGTGTGCATGCTGACAAGCCGTGAATTGAATCCGCATGCCAGGCTGAGCTGGCAGAAAAGAGCGGCATAATGTTCACTCGTTCCCCCGATTCCCTGTTCCTGTCTGAGTTTCGTGATGGTAAACGCCGATGGCCCGGTGATGCTCCATTTCTCGTCTTCCGTGGGTACCCGTCCATCCCGGAGAAACTGGTTTGTATAAACCATGAGAGCCTGAAGCCGTTCGAGCTCGGACATTTCCGGACGGACAACCGAACCGAGATTATGCATATCATACAATTTTTTCAGGGCTGTAATGTCGTTCTCATAATCGAAGGGATATACGGGACTATCGATTGATTTGTTCTGGAGAGTCAGAACATTGTACTGTGCGATACCCGCCGCATTGAGGATTTTTGTGGCTTCTTCCACACTGCTTATGGCAACCAGGGCAGGTTTCTGGAGACGACCGAATCCGGTAAGCTTCTGTTTTCTTATACTTTCATATTGGCTGTTTGGATTGAACTGATCTTTTTCCCCAATCATCAAGTCCGTTTTTTTCTTCTCGTGTTTTTTAAAAGATTTCAGAGATGACGGCTGCCCGATCTGAACGTTTTTTTTCTGCTCACAACCGGAAATCATCATACAGACAACAGATGCGGCAAGCAGTAATGCGGTCGTTTTCAAAAGATACTCCTCTTTTTCATTCCATGGTTGACTATTCTCAGATTCAATTATACAAATTCGCCGGAAGCAAATCAATGCGAAAGTATCAGTGTTGTCAAGTTTTTTCCCGAAACCTTGAAATTGAAGAATTTACATCTTGTTTTCACGATCGGTTTAAACATTCAAGGGAACACGGATTTTCGCGGATTTGTTTTGTATTTATATCATTTCAGGTATTATAGCTTAATCAAAAGAATTCACCGCAGTATACTGCGGGGAAAATTCAGAGGTGCGCCCCGGCCTGAACTTTCCCCTCCTAACCTCTTTCTCTTCTCTGAAGAGAGGGAGGAGACGGGATGTCGCGAAGCGACAGGGGTGAGTGAATAACAGGTGATACCACTGAGTTCATTCCGGAGTAGTTCATTACGTGTCATAGATAGTATTAATAATATGTTATATATATTTATATCTTCGTGTCTTTGTGGTTAAATACTATCAATAATAACCCGGCTTATCAGGCGCATTTAAAAAACGGTATCGAGCTGCACGGTTATTTCGTGTGCTGTATCCATCAAATCAGAATCGCCATATCGGTAGCGGCAGGAGACCTGTTTCCACCTGACAACCGCGGTGACGGTTCCCCCCCTGCCCCATACCGGCCTGGTATATCCCCGGCCGGGCACATCGTATTCGTAGCGGTAAAATCGGGCATCATAAGACGGTATATCAAAAATCCCGCCGGCAATCTCGAATCCGAACCCGGATCGCTGCATCAGGAACGTCGTTTCCCAAAATGGCCCATGTTCTCCATCCGAGTCAGACCAGGCGTAAAGTGACCTGACCTGCATGTCCGAAATTCCCGCGGGCCGATAATCGAAACCGAGCCTGTAATTCTGCCTTTTCGACCCGTCAATGGTATCATCGGTCGAACGATACCCAAGCCACACACCGGAGCGATGAATGCGC
>JAJFUH010000073.1 GCA_021372535.1 bacterium | reverse complement strand
CGGCAATGTCGGGGCAGGCGGGGCGATAACGCGTGATACGCCGGAAGGCGCACAGTGGTTTGAAAAGATCATTTATCTCTTCCCTTTCAACGCCGTTGATACGTTCTACCTTAGTCTTGCCAAATTCAAAGCCCATGAAATGGGTATGACACTTTCGGCAAAGAATATTCAGGGCTCCTGCAACACCGGATATGTAAATCATTGTAATCCCTGGAATAACACAAGTTCAATGCCGGGGAAAAATACGATGGTCAATGGCGCACGGGAAACGATACATGCCCTGTGGGAGCGTCATGTAAACGAGGGATACTGGGGATGGGATACGCCGCCGTCAGAGAGTAACTACGACGATTATACCGGCCTCGGCATGGAGACCTGGGCGCACCGTAACATAGACAACAACATCACTTCAAAAGTCAATCTCCACATTGTGGAGGGTGTAATCGGGCGCGACGGCAACTTCAATCTAGGCCCCAACCCGGTTCAGTTGAACGGTGACACGCGCTATACGGCAAAGGACTATCTTACCAACATCATCATTTTTGGGAAGACATCATACCATAACGATATTATCGGCACCTGGCTCAGTGGCCATGAGCCCGGGAATTTCGGCCTGTTCCGCATCGCTCTGGAACGCGGCGTGATCAACGACATCAATCCGGCTAACATTCCTCTGTATGAAATGACTGCCGATGGTCAGGTTACAGCCAGAAAACTCACCGATTTTACGCGGCATGAGCTTCGCACGGAGTATCTGAATCCCCTTGGCGAGGGAGCCGATCCGGGCAAGACCGAGTGGAAGCTGATCAACGATCCGTTCGAGTATGAAACGTCCACGGCTGTCGGTAATACCGGAGAAAAACCGCACGCCTTTGTTCTGAGCCAGAATCATCCCAATCCTTTCAATCCATACACCTCGATTGAATATCGTCTTCCCCGGGGATGCCCTGTCCGGCTTGAAATCTATAATCTCAATGGCCAGCTTGTGGATGTATTGGTGGATGGATTCCGTACGCAGGGTTCCCACATGGCAACATGGAATACCGGCAATCATGCATCCGGAACGTATATATACCGTCTCCGCGCCGGCGGATTCACTGAAACACGGAAAATGACACTGCTGAAGTAATGTTTGCCGATTGGATGTGAAATAGGGGCAACCCACGGTGGTTGCCCCTGAGGAATATTCCGGACAGTATAGTAAGTATATCGAAAATAATTATTTTCCGCAGCACTGTTTATATTTTTTCCCCGAACCGCACGGACAGAGTTCGTTTCTTCCCACTTTACGGGCTGTTCGGACAACAGTCTGGGGTTTTTCGGGAGGACGCCCCGGCGATTGTCCCTCAGCCGTCTCCCTGCCATATGCAGAATAATCGGCATGGTTCGTCCGTACATTTGAATAGCTCGGACGTTTGCGTTCAACATGTTCGAACTGGGCCGCGGTCAGTCCGCGTAACAGGGTTTTCAATATGGTTGTGTTGATGGTATTGAGCGTCGAATCGAAAAGCAGATATCCTTCACGTTTATATTCAACAAGCGGGTCCCGCTGGCCATAGCCACGGAGTCCGATACCTTCTTTAAGCTGATCCATCTCATACAGGTGTTCTTTCCAGAGATTATCGATGGTAGTGAGCAGGATAATCCGCTCATTCCATGCGAGGCTTTCGGGTTCTATGATCGATGCCTTGTGCAGATATGAATTTTTCGCGGTCGTTACAAGATAATCGCGGAGCGCTTCCTGGGCAAATGTCAGCTCCTGCTCCTCTGTGAGCGTGAACGTTGCGAAAAAGATTGTGGCGAATTTTGCCTTCAGCCCTTCCATATCCCAGTCTGCCGGTGTGCCCCGCTGTTCGGTGAATTCTTCGATAAGATCATCGATGACAGACTCCATCATCTCGAACAGGCGCTCACGGACATTTTCACTCCTGAGCGCGGCGTTGCGGAGCTCATAGATAATCTCGCGCTGGGCATTCATGACATTGTCGTATTCGAGCAGATGTTTACGGATGGAAAAGTTCTGAGCCTCGACACGTTTCTGGGCACGGTCGATGGCTTTCGTTATCATGGAGTGGGTGATAACTTCGCCCTCCTCGACTCCAAGACGTTCCATGATTCCGGACATCCGCTCGGAACCGAAAAGCCGCATGAGATCATCTTCGAGCGACAGGTAGAACATCGATGATCCGGGGTCGCCCTGACGGCCGGACCGTCCCCGGAGCTGACGGTCGATACGGCGTGCTTCGTGACGTTCGGTGCCGATGATCTGGAGCCCGCCGGGAGCATCGCCTTCTTCGTCTCCCATTTCCCTGACCTCGGGATCGAGCTTGATATCTGTACCGCGGCCCGCCATGTTCGTCGCTATGGTAACTGTGCCCACATGCCCTGCGTTGGCGACAATTTCCGCCTCACGGGCATGGTATTTGGCGTTGAGCACGTTATGACGGACGCCGGTTCTGGTCAGCATACGCGACAGTGTCTCGGATACCTCGACGGATACGGTGCCGACGAGGACGGGGCGTCCCAGTTTATGGAGGTGCTCGATACGTGAGATAATTGCATTGAATTTTTCACGGCGCGTGCGGTATATCCTGTCTTCGTAATCGGTGCGGACCACGGGGACATTGGTAGGGATGACCACGACATCGAGTTTGTAGATTTCCCAGAATTCCGCCGCCTCGGTTTCGGCGGTGCCGGTCATTCCCGACAGCTTGTCGTACATACGGAAATAATTCTGGAGCGTAATCGTGGCGAGAGTCTGTGTCTCCTGCTCGATGCTGACATTTTCCTTGGCTTCGAGAGCCTGATGAAGACCGTCGGAATACCGCCGTCCCGCCATGAGGCGGCCTGTGAACTCGTCCACAATGAGAACCTTGCCGTCCTGGACGACATACTGCTGGTCTTTTTCAAACAGGGTATACGCCCTGAGAAGCTGATTGGAGTTGTGAATTTTTTCGCTTTTCAGAGCGAATTCACGGGTTACCTCCTCCTGTTTGAGAATTTTCTCATCCGGAGTGAGCGACTTATCATGCTCGATTTCACTGAGTGATTCGTTGAGGTCCGGTAAAATAAAAATCTCGCGTTCTTCCGGACGCATACTGTTGAGAGCCTTATCGGTAAATGAAATGGTATGGTTGCGCTCATCGACTACAAACAGGAGCCCTTCGTCGATCTCCGGCATACGGTGGTCGCGGTTAAAATCGTTCTCGACAGTGGTCATGAGTTTTTTCAGCTCGGGGCGGGCTGAAAGGAGTTTCATGAGACGCTTGTGCTTCGGAATTCCGCGGCTTGCCCGTAAGAGGAGTATGCCGGCTTCGTATCCGTCGTCGGATTCAAGCGCCTGTTCCGCTTCAGAGATTATGCCGTTGACAAGGTGACTCTGCTGACGGACGAAATTCTGGACAAGCGGTTTCATCTCATCGTACTTGTGGGTCGATTCTCCGACAGGACCGCTGATGATTAGAGGAGTCCGAGCTTCATCGATGAGCACCGAGTCAACCTCGTCCACGAGCGCATAATGGAAGCCGCGCTGCACGAGGTCTTCCTGCCTGATTGCCATGTTGTCACGCAGATAATCGAATCCGAACTCATTATTGGTGCCGTATGTTATGTCGCTGGCATACGATGCCTTGCGTTCTTCGGTGGGGGATGAGTTAAGAATGTACCCGACACTTACTCCGAGGAACTCGTAAATTTTACCGTACCATTCCACATCGCGCTGAACGAGATAATCGTTGACTGTAACGAAATGCGTCCCCTTGCCGCTCAGCGAATTGAGATAGAGGGGCATGGTGGCGACGAGGCTCTTGCCTTCGCCTGTGGCCATTTCGGCGATTTTACCCTGGTGGAGCACAATAGCTCCGACAAGCTGGCAGTCAAACGGAACCATGTTCCATGTGGTCTCATGACCCATCACGAGCCACTTTTTCCCGAGAAGACGGCGGCAGGTTTCCTTTACGACAGCGTACACCTCGGTCAGAATATCATCGGGAGTTTCACCCTCGATCAGACGTTTTTTGAATTCTTCGGTTTTAGCGCTGAGCTGTTCATCGGAAAGCGATGACAATCCGGCGAAAATCTCGTTGATTTCTTCGACGAGCGGCATGAGCTCTTTGATATCACGTGAGTGTTTCGAGCCAAAAATTTTAGTCAGTGAACGATTCAGAAGACCACCAATATCCATTCTCTACCTCATGTATCTCTAAAAAACAGATTATTCACACGATTCAGTACCGCTGATTTACAACACCCGCAATGATTTGTATTGTTCAAATCGCATTGATAATTTAATCAACAAATAATATCTGACAACACTATAAATAATTATGATATAAATTTCAACCGTTTAGTCCCTCTGTTCCTTTGCCCCTTTTCTTCACTCTTTCGATCCCGGTTTCAGGATACCCGCATTACGGGCCGCGGAATCGAGAATACCGTTAATGAAGGACGGGCTCTTTTCGGAGCTGTATTTTCTCGCAAGCTCTATCGCCTCATTGATTGATACGGTAAGAGGGATGTCAGGCATATATGTCATTTCTGCGAGCGCAATCCACAGAATAATCCTGTCGATCCGTGAAATCCTTGAGAAATCCCAGTTTATCAGGACCGGTTTAATCAGGTCATTAAGGTGATCCTGTGAATCGACGATACGGTGTGCAAGTAAAAGTGCAAATTCTTTCTGCCGTTCGTCGAGACCGAGAGAAAACGGCTTCAATTCCTGGGATTCCTTGTCATCGGCTAGTGTTTCAATATCGATATCGATTTCGGTCATCTCGTGAAATGCGGCATCGATACTGATACCCCGGCTTTCGCTCATGTAGAGCGCCCTGAGAATCGCTTCACGTGCTTTACGGCGTGAGGCCAACGGTTATGCTCCGATCTTCCCCATGAGGTTTGCCATTTCGATAGCGGCGAGCGCGGCATCGAAACCGCGGTTGCCGACTGTGGTTCCCGCTCTCTGGATTGCCTGTTCGACAGTATCGGTCGTAACGACGCCGAAGATGACGGGAACACCTGTTTCCATGCCTGCAAGCGCGATACCCTTTGCCACTTCTGATGCCACGAAGTCGAAATGCGGCGTTGCACCGCGGATCACTGCTCCGAGGCATACGATAGCATCATAGTTTCCGCTCGCAGCGACTTTTTTAGCAACCAGGGGAATTTCAAAAGCGCCGGGAACCCAGATGATATCCACAGCGTTTTTATCGGCCTCATGACGAGTCAGACAGTCGACAGCCCCGTCCAGAAGCTTACGGCCGATGAGTTCGTTATACCGTGAAACGATAAGCGCAAAACGCTTGTTCTTGGCCGAAAGATCGCCTTCGATTGTTTTTCCCACTTCCTTACTCCTTTGTTTTCAGAAAATTATCCTGTGTGAGCAGATGTCCCATCTTGTCTTTTTTAGTCTGCATGTAAAAAGCGTTTTCACACCGTACCGGAAGCTCTATCGGGACACGTTCCACAATCTCGAGTCCGTATCCCTCGAGCCCGACGATTTTTTTCGGATTGTTGGTCATCAGCCTGATTTTTCTGATGCCGAGATCGGACAGTATCTGCGCCCCGATGCCGTAATCGCGGAGGTCGGGAGGGAAACCGAGCTTTATGTTCGCCTCGACTGTGTCCATGCCCTCGTCCTGGAGCTTGTACGCTTTGATTTTGTTGGCAAGCCCGATGCCGCGGCCTTCCTGACGCATGTAGAGGAGCGTTCCGCGACCTTCTTCCTCGATTTTTCTGAGCGCAAAGGCAAGCTGATCGCCGCAGTCGCACCGGAGCGAACCGAGCACGTCGCCGGTCAGGCATTCCGAATGCACCCTGACAAGCACAGGCTCCCCGGTGTCAACTTCCCCTTTGACAATGGCAAGGTGATGATGATCGTCTATTTCGCTTTCGTAGAGTTTGAGAGTAAAGGAGCCATACCGGGTGGGGAAGTGCACCGACGAAACGCACTCCACCATTTTTTCACGGGTACTCCTGTAAGCGATAAGATCGCGGATCGATACTATCCTCAGCCCGTGTTTTTCGGAAAATTCCCTGATATGGGAAAGCTTGGCAACATTGCCGTCCGGGGCCATGATGAGGCAGATTGCACCGGCGGGTTTCAGCCCGGCCAGACGTACGAGGTCAACCGCAGCTTCCGTATGCCCGGCCCGTGACAGAACGCCGCCGTCGAGCGCCTTGAGCGTCATGACATGTCCGGGTTTGGCAAAATCCTCCGCATGGGCATCCGGATTGGCAAACAGGCGTATGGTTGTCGCAATATCCGTTGTCGAAGCGCCGGATGTCGTTCCTTTGAGCGCATCGATGGTAACGCCGAACGAGGTGTTGCGCAAGGCGGTTATTTTGAGCCCTACCATCTCGAGGTCGAGTTCCTCGATTCGTTTCGATGTTCCGGCAACCGCAAACAATCCCGCCGCTTCACGGACAAAGAAATTTATATCGCGGGAGGATATGAGCTCTGCGGCTTTCGTTAGATTGCCCTCGGTGTCTTCGGACATGTCATCGACGACAACAACCATTTTCCCGTTTTTAATGTCCGCGAGCGCCTCGTTTATCGAACTGAAATCAGGCATGCATGCTCCCTCTATATGCTGTAAAAATTTTCGGATGAGTATATTCTCTGCAAACGATGTGTTATCATACTTTATTCTGCATCCATCAGAATCCGAGCTTTTCAAGTTTTTCAATCGTTAAAACGTCTTTACCGTGAATAAGTTTCTCGACATATTTGGCAAGTATATCCGTTTCAAGGTTTACCATTGATCCGACACGTGCTCTGCAGAGAGTGGTTTCCGCGAGAGTGTGGGGGATGACGGATACACCGAACTCACCGTTTCTTACGAAAGTCACGGTCAAACTGATCCCGTCCACGGTTATCGAGCCTTTTTCGACGATATACCGTTCAATGTCAGGCCCGGCAGCAAATGCCAGATTCATATTGTCTCCGGTCCTGCTGACCGCGGTAATTCTGCCTGTACCGTCCACATGCCCCTGAACAAGGTGGCCGCCAAGTCTGTCGCCGAGACGCAGAGCGCGTTCGAGGTTTACCGGGGCGCCTCGTGAAAGCCCTCCTATGGTGGTTCTCCTCAACGTTTCCTCGACCGCCTGTGCGGTGAAAGAGCCGTCCCCCACGGTGGTTACCGTCAGGCATGCTCCGCTCACCGAGATGCTGTCGCCGATGGATATATCATCGAGAACAGTATGTGCTTCGATGGTGATATCGGCACCGTTTCCACGGCGGGTTGTCGAAACGACATGGCCGACTTCTTCTATAAGACCGGTAAACATGGTTGTATAATAATCACTCACTCAGCATAAGGTTTAACATAGAGCATCATAAGTTGATATATATGTTTCTTTGTCCCTTTGTCCCTTTGTCTCTCTGTCCCTTAGTCCCTGCTTTTCGGATATCCGGTAATGATCATATCCTGTTCGATCCGCTCTATTTCAATGTCAGCGAGCTCGATCGCCTGCCCGATACTCTGTATGGCTATGTCGCCGACGGCTTCTTTTCCGCTGCCGAGAATCCTGGGCGCGATGGTGAAAATTACCTTGTCGGCGAGCCGTTCTCTCAGGAGCGTTGCCGCTATCGTCGAACCGCCCTCGCAGAGAAGAGACATTATCGGGCGCTCACCGAGTTTTTTCATAAGTAAGCCGAATGAAACCCGCCCGTCGGAGCTGTCGATGATTAAAACCTCGATGCCTTTATCCCTGAATTTACCGACACGTGTTTTATTTGCCCGTTCGGTTGTGGCGATAAGAACATTGCTGTCTGCAAGAACGTTCGCAGATTCAGGCGTTCGCAGGGTCGAGTCGACGACAACACGGAGGGGATCGGCACCCTTCACATGACGGACATTCAGGCGCGGATTATCGGCAAGAACCGTCCCGATTCCCACCATCACGGCATCCGACCAGGATCGCCAGAGATGAACACGGCTTCGTGTTTCAGGCCCGGTTATCCATGCGCTTTTACCCTGTATATCGGCAATTTTACCGTCGAGCGTTGTCGCCAGTTTCACCGTGACGAACGGCAGCCGGGTGCGGATGAATTTCAGATACGCCTCGTTGAGTTTCCGCGCCTGTTTTTCAAGCAGACCGACATCGAATTTGATTCCGGCCTGGGACAGGCTGAGCAAGCCTCTCCCGCATACGATGGGATTGTCGTCGGTCATGGCTGCAACAACCCTCCGTACCCCGCTTTTAATGATCGTTTCGGTGCATGGCGGTGTCTTGCCGTGATGACAGCATGGCTCCATGGTCACATACAGTACGGCACCGCGAGCATCATGCCCGGCTTCTCTCAGGGCAATGATCTCTGCGTGGTCTGATCCCGCCTTAATATGATATCCTCTGCCTATGACAGACCGGTTTTTAACGACAACGGCTCCCACCATCGGATTGAGACTTGTTGTCCCGCGGCCTTTTTCAGCCAGTTCGAGCGCCATCGACATGAAATATGTATCGACTTTATTTGTCATACTGTTTCCCGGCGACATGCAGCCCTATTAAAAATACTAATATACGTAAAATTGAATGAATGAACAAGCTTTTCTGTTTCCCGGCTATCTTCACTGTTCGGACTCATTTCATTACATTTCTGCAATTCCGCCTGACTCGCAGAAATCCGTGGTCTATTGAACATTGTGAAAATTTCGGGCTAAAAAGCTATCTGTTTACATTTCTGAGTTGCGTTTTCAATTTTTTTTTTATTAATTCCTCAACCATTATTGTGACGAATTATTTATAAGAATAGTTCACCACAAAAACATAAATAGACATAATAGATTATTAATCATATCGTTAGTAATTGTTAATCGTTCACTTTTGAAAAAGATATATAAAAATTAAATCTGTGAAAATCCATCCGGTCCGCGAAAATTCACGTTTCAATAATTTTTCGTGAACAGGAGGGATTATGTGTGGTTACAGAAAAACAATCAGTATAAGGAGAAATAGTGTGAGTCCCAAAACATCTGTAAGGCCGGAAGATGTCTTTGAACTCCTGAAAGCCGGGAACAGACGTTTTATGCAGGGTGCTTCGGTT
Organism: bacterium; assembly: GCA_021372535.1. Classification (NCBI taxonomy): domain Bacteria; species bacterium. Next base: position 2,279 of record JAJFUH010000073.1, on the reverse strand, counting down.
CATCCGAACATCGATTCACAGCGCCGAGTGGAGCTGTCTCAGGGACAATCGCCTTTTGCAGTCATCCTGGGCTGTTCCGACTCCCGGATTCCTCCGGAAATTATCTTTGACAGGGGTTTAGGCGATCTTTTTGTGATCCGTGTGGCCGGTAATATTGTTGATCAGGCTGTCATGGGGAGCGTCGTTTATGGTGTATGTCACCTGGGATGCCCGCTTGTTGTCGTTCTGGGTCATGAATCCTGCGGAGCAGTCACCGCAGCGTATAATTTCGAGGCTGATCCGGAAAGCGAATCCCCCTCTCTGCTGAAAATCATTGAGAAGATCAGGGAAAATACACCCGGAGCTCTCTCTCAGCATGAGCACAACGGCAGTGACATTACCGCGGCGATACAGGAAAACGTACGAACCGTTGTAAAACAGCTGGAAACCGAGCAGGTTTTAGCCGCATTCATCGCCGAGAAAAAAGCCCGCATCGTCGGGGCATATTATAATCTCAGGTCAGGGAATGTAACATGGCGGTAGGCAGCGATGATCGGGCATCGCGGCTCAATGTCGAGATCAAGGCCCGTACCGGAGACCACGACCGGATAAGGAAGTTTCTCCGCGATCGCGGTGCCGATTACCGGGGAATCGATCACCAGCGCGATACCTATCTCCGTGTGCCGGACGGCCGTCTGAAAATACGTGAGGGGACGATCGAAAACTGTATCGTGTTCTATCACCGCGACGATATTCCCGGACCGAAGAACTGTCATTACCACATCGAGCAGTTTACACCGGATGATCCCGTGCTGGCACGGATGAGGGAGTTGTTGTCGAAAGCCCTCGGAGTTCTCTGTGTTGTCGACAAAAGAAGAGAAATTTATTATATCGGCAATGTGAAGTTTCATCTCGATACCGTCGAAAACCTCGGAGCTTTTTTCGAAATCGAAGCGATCGATACCGGTGGAAAAGACGAAAAGACTCTGCGAAAACAGTGCGGTGATTACCTGGATGAGCTGGAAATACCTGAAGACCGCCTCATCGATGTCTCATACAGCGACCTCCTTCTCGGCTGCGCCGGTGATTCCCGCTGAAAGCGGCGGGACATCGCTGATCGTTTATCATCCCCACTCTCTGCATATTCCCCGCAAATATAGTCGAAACGGCGCCCTTATTAATGGTGACTCTCCCGAGGTTATAACCTGAACGTTCTTCGTCTACGTAACGGGTGTCTTTTCCTTATGGTTGCTTTTTTTGCTGCGTTGTAACGCATCGCACGGTTGTGCAAAAGAAAGTATAATCTCAAGAGGTAATTGATAATAAATGCATACAGTACACGGGCAACAATATCACTTGTGTATCAATAGTAAAAACTTTATATTTCATAATAACTAACTTTATGTGGAAAAGAGGATTATAGCGGGTATGAGCGGAGAAAAAGGAACTGAAAAAGATCAGTCGGTTATCAGGGGTCTCGATGGTGTCGTCGCGGCTGAAACCGATATCTCGTATGTGGATGGTGTAAACGGCGATCTCTATTACAAAGGTTATAATATTCACGACATTGCGGATAATACAACTTCATATATTGAAGTTGTCTATCTGCTTCTTCACGGGGATTTTCCGAATGCCCGTCAGCTTGCTGAATTCAGACGTATTGTAATTTCGGAAATGAGAATACCGGCTCAGGTGGTTTCGATGATAGAGATCATGCCGCCTTCGAGCCATCCCATGGATGTTTTGAGAACGGCGATTTCGGCGCTCGCGTTTTTTGACCCGGAAACCGGTGATAACTCCTATGAGGCGAATTACCGTAAAGGTATCCGGCTCATTGCCCAGATGCCGGCGCTCGTTGCGATGATGTACCGTTTGCGCAGGCACAAAAGCATACTGTCGCCCGACCCGAATGTTAACACTGCCGCCAATATGCTTTATATGTTCCACGGTAAGCTGCCGACCGATCTGCAGGCTCGCGCGATGGACCTGATACTGCTGCTCCATGTCGATCACGGGTTGAATGCGTCGACCTTTGCTGCTCGTGTAACGGCATCTACCCATGCCGATATGCATTCGGCGGTTACTACCGCTCTCGGGACGCTGAAAGGTCCCCTCCACGGGGGCGCGAATGAGCGTGTCATGAAAATGCTCAAGGAAATCACCGATGTTCAGGAAGTAGAGGAATATATCGATACCATGCTCGCGCAGGGACAACGTGTCATGGGATTCGGGCATAGAATTTATAAAAAGGAGGACCCGCGCACACGACACCTCAGAAGCATGTCCGAAGAACTGTGTTC
>JAJFUH010000072.1 GCA_021372535.1 bacterium | reverse complement strand
AAAATCCACGATGACTATTTTATTGTAATTAATTGATTATAAACAGCATAACACCCTTTTGAGCTTCCGATTTTTCAACCCCATTGAAAAGCCCCGCGGTCACAACCGGTTTTCGGAAAAAGAATGGGTGCTGTCCGAGCGAGCCGAAGGCTCGTGAGTTCACACATTCCCGAAAAACGGGCCGTGAACGAGGAAAAAGGCTTTTCACCGGGGTGCCCTTTCCTTGGTTACTTCCTTTGGGCAAGCAAAGGAAGTAACATCTAAAGGAAGTAACATCTATAAAAAGTGTTCTTAAAAAATGGGGGGTGCCACCCGATTTACATGCCCTTGACAGCAATAAAACAACACATTTCGTCATGGGGCTCGTGAAAAATATACTTTTGCACAGCCCTCCTAATTCACCGTATATCGGCTCCGAGCGCCCGTATTTTTTCCCAGAATCCTGGGAAGGTCACATCCGCCGCTTCGGCGGTGTCTATGGTAACAGGTCCGTCCGCGGCGCACCCCGCGACAGCGCATGCCATCACTACCCGGTGATCGCCGTGCCCGTGAACGCTGCCGCCTTTCAGACCGGTTCCCCTGATTTCGAGGCCGTCCGGAAGCTCGGTGATATCGCCCCCGAGCTTTGCCAGTTCCTGCGCCATGACCGCTATCCGGTCGGTTTCCTTGATACGCGCCTGTTTCACATTGCGGAGGACTGTCGTGCCCTCGGCGAAACAGGCGCATGCCGCGAGCATGGGCAGCGCATCGGGGATAGCGTTCATATCCACCGTCGTACCCCTGAGCGATCCGCCGCGAACGATTATGGCCTCGTCCGTAACCGTAATATCCGCTCCCATTTCACGGAGAATGGTGATAACCTCCTTGTCGCCCTGGGGATCGTCCATTTCGAGACCGTGCAGCCGCACCTCGCCGCCGGCAAGAACGCCCGCGCAGAGCATGAACGTCGCCGAAGAAAAATCGCCCGGCACCCTGCGACGGAAGGCATGATAGGACTGCCCGCCCCTGATAGCGATCTTCCCCATCGCCTCATCGGTTGTCAGTTCGATACCCTGAGACGTGAGCCAGTTCATGGTCATGGCGACATAAGGCCGCTCGTTGAGCACGGTTACCGTGATCTCGGTATCGTTTCCGGCAAGCGGGCATGCCATGAGGAGACTCGACAGATACTGGGAGCTTATCGCGGCAACGCTCGTTTTTCCGCCCTGTATTCTTCCACGGACAGCGAGGGGCGCGCAGCCGTTGTCACGCGTCGAAAATATCCCGACGCCGAGCCTTCCGAGAGCCTCGATAAGCGGTGCCGCAGTACGCCTGCGGATCTGGTCGTCGCCCGTGAGAACCGTCCAGCCGTCCACGAGCGATGCGGTTCCCATGATCATGTAGAGCGTCGTACCCGAGTTGCCCACATCGATGACATTATCGGGTATACGGGGTCTCCCGCCGGTTCCCGCGACAGTCCACTGTGATGGCGAACGGTCGACACGGGCGCCGAATGCGCCGACAGCGGATGCCGCCGAACGGGTATCGAGGGAATCGAGAGGCTCCTCTATAACCGATTCCCCGTCCGCAAGCGCCCCGATAATCAACGCCCGTATGGTGTGTGATTTCGAGCCCGGAATGGCGACGGAACCGCTCAGACGGGATTTTCGTACGGTCACTTTCATTGATGTCCACGCCTCATTATATACTCGATCCTGTCTGTTCGCATAATCATACAGAACACTGAGTTACACGGATTAATATTTTCCGGTTTATCTGAAAATACATCGGTGGATTACGGTGCTGAAACCCCGGTCTGGTGTCTGGAATCACCGTGATCAGTCATTCCCGAATCTTTAATCGGGAATCCATCCACATTCTGCATATATTTTCATCCTTCGTTGTAACCATGTATGGTCATTGAGGTTTTCTTCAAGTTTAAAAGTATCATTGATCCCCCTCGGCTTTGCCGTTTCCCCTTACAAAATAAAGGTGAACCATCTCCCCCTTTAAAAAAAGGAGGGATGCCGCAGGCAGGGGGGATCACATACTATCGGAAGAAATTATCGATTCTCATTTAAAAGTTTTCTATGCTTATCAAACCGGATAACCGGATTATTTAATATCGTGCACCTTATCAGTGATTTATGAACTCCGGCCTCTGGTTTATCGTTTTACATGTTGTACCTTTTTTCCCCTTGTGCCTTATGCCTTATGCCTTGTGCCTTATGCCTTATGCCTTGTGCCTTATGCCTTATGCCTTATGCCTTGTGCCTGTCTCTTTGTGCCATCGTGCCTTCGTGGTAAAAATTTTAATGAATAATCCATGTTAGACAAATCACGCTTGTAAATCTATCTCATCAGAAGCATCCGATGTGATACAACCTGCTCGCCCATCTGCAAACGAACGAAGTAAATTCCTGAGGGAACAGACATTCCTTTATCAGTCTTTCCGCTCCATGCCGCCGAGTATATCCCCGGAGAGTAATAACCGGACACCAGAGCGCCGATATGCTGTCCGAGAATGTTGAACACATCCATGCTCACATATCCGGCCGATGGAACAGAAAACCCGATCTCTGTCGAGGGATTGAACGGGTTGGGATAGTTCCCCGTTATTCCGAACGGTGTCCCCGGCGCGTCCGATCGATCAACCGATGTCTGTGTCGGAAGGGTCTCGTCCGAGAATATCACACGGCCGAATTTGTCGGGTGCATGAAATCCACGTTTGTCTGTCTGGTTCCATGCGGTGAGCTCCGGCGAGACGCCCTCGGCGCGTATATACTCGTACCGGTAGAGATTGAGACGCCATGCATCGCCGTTTTTGGGCGGAAAATTCATGGTGGGCGCGGTGAACGCCAGTCCCTTGAACGGCAATGCAGCCTCGCATATCCACCGCACATCGGTATCGCTTTTATCGTTCAGGGTTCCCTCCACACCGATACCCGCGGTGAAACCATCGAGATTCCATGCGAAATCGCTCTTCCCGCCCTCGGAATAAGCCTTGGTCATGCGCAGATCGAGCAGGGTGCCGAGGGGGCTTATCTCGAATTCGAGATAGTCCAGACCGTCGCCGTCCGGATCGATGAATATCTCCGTAACCTCCTCTTCCCAGAGGTGGGCGTCATGTGCGGTATACGTTGCCCAGACATCGGGGTCTTCACAGATGAATGCGATATAGAGGCTGGTGTCGTCCCAGAGCATCTTCGCCCGTGTCGGGTAAACAGCCATAGCGCCATCGGTGTATACGACAAACGTCCCGGTGGTTGCGGCTTCCTCCCATGCTGCTTCTGTCAGATGCCCGTCAATGACAGGCGGAACCGCAGTACGTTTGACAGTATACTCATTGATTGTCTGGGCATTGCCCATACCGCAGGACAAAACCACGGATACCAGTACACTCATCGCGTATCTATACATTACTACTTCCCATGAAAGTGAATTTAAGTCACAGGTATACCCCGAACCTGAGCACGCAGTCAGTTTCTGCCTGAACATCATCGATACTGTGAGCATTGCGCCATGAGCATACCGGGGTTACAGAAACGGAGCGCATAATAATATAATGTGTTAAAGCATGGCAGAGCAAGAGATTTAGAATATCATAAACATGTAGTGTTTAGACGTACTTTTCATTTCCGGCATCTCATTGCATTTCAGACCATTACCGGTATTGCTGAACGATCTCTTTTGAAATTCCGGTTATCCAGTTTAGTAAGCTCAGAAAAACTTTTTAACTGGAATTGGATACCTTTGAAGTAATTATCAGTAGCATGCTCGAATAACTGAAATAATGCTTTTCTTCCCTCTCCTGTTTACGGGAGAGGGATCGAGGGTGAGGGTAATAATTCTATGAAATACAGTAAAATGGCCCTTATCTCTGACCATTATTCCAAACAGGGAAAATGAAACTGATTACCGATATGAGCATGGTCTTTTTCATTTTTTCAAAGGTTTCAATTGATAATTTCTTCCGATAGTATATGATCCCTTCTGACTGCGGCATCCCTCTTTTTTAGGGGGGGAGCGGTTTTGGGGGCACTTTCATCTCCCTTTGTTTTATAAGGGGGAAACGGCGAAGCCGAGGGGGATCAATCATATGAGCCGATTTAACTGTATAACCGGATTGGAAATTGAAAACACTATTTCACAAAAATGACCTTTCCGAATCTGTCGGGAGCATGGAAACCGCGTTTTTTGTCGGTCATGTTCCATGCGGACAGCTCGTTTTTCTTTTCGCCGGTTCGCACATATTCATACCGGTAGAGATTGAGGCGCCACGTATCGCCGTTTTTGGGCGGGAAATTCATGGAAGGCGCGCTGAATGCCATCGTTTTGAACGGGAAAGCGAGTTCACATACCCATTTCGTATCGGTATCGCTCATGTCGTTGAGCGTGCCGTCAACCCAGACGCCGACCTTGATTCCCTCGAATTTCCACTCGAGGTTGGCCTTCCCCTTCTTGGCAAATTCCTTGCTCAATACGAGATCCATGACCGTCTTGAGCGGATTGATTTCCGTCTCGATGTAGTTCAGACCGTCGCCGTCGGGATCGATAAAAACCTCGGCGACCTCTTCCTGGCACAGACAGGGATCGCCCGGCGACCATGAGGTCATCTCTCCCCACACATCTTTGTCGGTCATGATAAAAGCGATGTAGAGATACTCGTCATCCCAGAGCATCTTCGCCTGTGTGGGAAACTCTGTCGGAGAGCCATCGAAATAAACAACGAATCTGTCGGTCAGGGGAGCGGTATTCCAGTCCGGTTCGGTCAATTTCCCGTCTATCTGAAGGGGCGATGCAGCCCGCTTCACCGTGTATTCTTTGATTGACTGGGCATACGACATCCCTGCGGCAACGATAATTCCCGCCAGCATGGTCACAATTATTTTTCTCATCATTTCTCCTCTGTGAGTTCAAGTAAGATATTACTGGCCATCCTCCATAATCCACAATGAATTGTTTTGTAATACATTGTTTACAAATAGAATATAGAACATTAAAACCTGTGATTTTATAAACACGTTGAAAAGCCCCGCGATCACAAGCGTTTTTCGGAAAAAGAATGGGTGCTGTCCGAGCGAGCCGAAGGCTCGTGAGTTCACACATTCCCGAAAAACGGGCCGTGACCGTGGAAAAAGGCTTTTCACGGGGTGCCCTTTCCTTGGTTACTTCCTTTGGGCACGCAAAGGAAGTAACATAAAAAAAGTGTTCTTTAAAATGGGGGGCTTCAGAGAACAGCTTCACCTGGCTCCCCTAAAAATCCACGATGACTTTTTTTTAATAACACCTTTTGGAGCTTCCGATTTTTCAACCCCATTGAAAAGCCCCGCGGTCACAACCGGTTTTCGGAAAAAGAATGGGTGCTGTCCGAGCGAGCCGAAGGCTCGTGAGTTCACACATTCCCGAAAAACGGGCAGTGAACGGGGAATAAGGCTTTTCACGGGGGTGCCCTTTCCTTGGTTACTTCCTTTGGGCAAGCAAAGGAAGTAACATCTAAAAAAAGTGTTCTTAACCCGGATTTATCTGAAAATGCAATTACGGTTCCCGGTGCTGAAGCCCCGGCATGGTGTTGGGAATTTCTGTAACGCCGTCATTCCCGAATCTTTAAGAGGGCTGTGAAAAAGTATCTTTTTCACCACGCCCCATGACGAAATGTGTTTGTTTTATTGTAGGAGCAACCCCCCGTGGTTGCCCACTATAGAAAAATCCCCCTTCTATTATATTCATGAATAGGCAAACCATCTACTGTTTCAGCTTGCAGGTGGAAATCCCGAAAATCGTATACAGCATACAATATCCGATAAGACCGGTAGCGATGGGAATAATGCCTATGACTCCCCACCAGCTTTTAAAATAGAAGCCGACAGCGATAATCACGATTCCTACGATAATCCGCAGAACCTTGTCGATTGTTCCCACATTCCGTTTCATATGGCGCTCCCGTTGAAAAGATTATTTTAAACCACAGAATGTGACTTTCCTCTTCAGAAAATAGTCGGGCATTCTCATATCCCCGATACAGCAGCGTCTGACCTCGAGCATGGTACCGTTCTCATCCTTGTACCCGTATCCGTGCTGATCGAACACGATGGGTACGCCGTTGTACTCGCCAAGCAAAAGCTGGGCATGCCCGCCGCAGCTCTGGAGGGTAACAAAGGGCTCGTTTTTCAGAATGCCGCGGTATTGCTCCTCCTTGCCGATATCGGGCATAAGTACCGTTTCATTATGACCATAGATGCTGAACAGCCCGCCGTGCCATGGCAGTCTGAAACCGAAAACGGAAAAGATATCCCGGTATGTGTTTTCGTGCTGACGGCCGAACCATGCCCCCGTCCAGTCATACGAATTATCGAGGAGCTTGAACGCGGTCACAACGATGTTACGGCGCGTGTAGGGAAGCCAGCCCTGGTGGACATCCGCATCAGGCCGGAGATAGCAGTTCGCCGATGTGAGCGAACCGTCCATGCTGCGTACCGGAACCCTGATCTGCTTTCCCATCGTCACAGGCAGACGGTCGCCCATACGGAGCCATCCCGAGGAATAGATGCATGTGGGGTCGGAATAGAACTGGATGCGGTCGCCCGTGCAGACAATGAAATTCTTCGGATTCGAGAATTCCTCGACCTGGTCGGCAGGCCCGAACGCGATATCTTCCGCCCGCGCCCAGCCATACCCCTCGGTGCATAGGATAAGGAGGAATTCACCTGATTTCGAGGGATAGAACACGGTTACCGGGCTGCATATTTTAACGATACCGATGGTCCACATCTCCCATTTTGTCTTGCCGCTATCGGTAATACCCATGCTGCCGGGGAAAAAGGAGGGAATGTTTCTCAACTGGGTGTTTCTCACCGCGATTCCGTTACGGATTTTGATGTTTTTAGGAACATTATCGAGGGCCATCTCGTCCTCGAATTTCTTCAGTTCCCAGTCGGCATACTTGACAGCGAGATTGTTACCATAATCCTGTTTATGGAGATACTCGATCTGGATAGCGATTCGGCTCCTGACCGTATCGGCCACAGCGGACGGGCTTATTTTGCTGAAATCCGTAACGGTATAAACATGACCGGGCCACCAGTACGATAATTCATATAAACGTTCTTTTGCTATTCCCTTGAACGGGTCCGCCGACCGCATTCTCTCCTCGTAAGCCATATTCATGCCTTCTATGGCCTCCGGAGTGAGGATGACCTCATCGGGATTCTTCATACGGGCTATCCAGTATTCCGTGGTTTTCATTTCCGGTGTGGTTCCCGGTAAAACATCAGGCGCCCTGTTATACAACTCCGCAAAAGCACTTATCACAGCGACACACGCGCCGAGCATACACAAACCGATAACTTTTTGCACCCTGTTCACGTTGTACCTCCCTCATGCAGAACATTTTCGTTTACATATACCATAAAACAAACCCGGATTTATCTCAAAATTCATCGACTGTTCCCGGTGCTGAAGCCTCGGCCCGGCAGCGGATGTTGCTGTAACGCCGTCATTCCCGAATCTTTAATCGGGAATCCATTCGCGACCTGCATATATTTTTCATCCTTCGTTGTGAATATCTATGTTATTCAGTTAACCCTGATTTATCTGAAAATTCATCGACTGTTCCCGGTGCTGAAGACTCGGCCCGGCAGCGGATGTTGCTGTAACGCCGTCATTCCCGAATCTTTAATCGGGAATCCATATACAATCTGCAAACATTTTTAAATAAAACAAATTATTACATGAATTATCTTTCTCCGTGTTCCCCGTGTCTCCGTGGTGAAATTTGTTATGATATTTTCATGCAAGATCGGGTTAATCAACGATATCAAAAAAATTAATCCACGTAAATCCGCGTTCAATGATAATTCCTGAATTGAACGGACTAAACAATCTTTCGCCATTACGGATCAACAATATCTTCGAGCTTTTTCTCCCTTTTTTCAGAATCGAGATGATCCATGATAATGTTATGAATATCGGTATTTTCCACAAGACCTTCAAGTGCAATCTCCTTACCGCCGAACAGGCCGCCGAAAAATTCCTTCCTGTTGAGCATGGCAAAATAACCGACATCCTCTCCGGTGTGCCCCTTCCAGTCTATCCACTGAATCGCAATGGGTTTGCCGTGATCGTTCACCGGGAAACCGTTCGTATTCAGGGTATAATGGGTGAATCCCGCGTCATCGTAGGATATGATCGTTCCGTCGGCCGCTTTCATGCCCACAAGGTAAGGGCCACCGCAGCCGTGGTCGGGTACGACGATGACAAAGGTATCGTTGTTCTCGCGGGCGAATTCCATGACAATCCCGATCGTTTTGTCGCAGGATATGCCTTCCCAGAGAAAACGGTCCGTGTCATGCCCGTGGGCGGCATGATCGATGAGACCTGCTTCCACGAGGAGGAAAAAGCCCTTCTTGTTTTTCGAGAGTACATCGAGCGCCTTACGGGTCATTTCCCAGAGTCCCGGTTCGCCGAGGTTGTTCTTTTCACGGTCGAGCTCGTAATCCATGTGACTCGGGCTGAAGAGTCCCACAATCTTTTTCGTTCCTGCGGGATCGATCCTGTCCAGACCTGCCCTGTCATGGATATAGCTGTATCCTTTTTCCTGCATCTCCGCTATGAGATTACGGGAATCCGTGCGTTTCGAGGGTTTTCCATCTTCATCGGATGCTCCCTGAGGAATCATGTACTCACGTCCTCCGCCCATGATCACATCGACGCCGGAATTGACTAGATCGAGCGCAATCAGCTCGGCCCAGCCACGGTCGGCGCGGTGTGAATAGAACGCCGCGGGCGTTGCATCGAGAATACTTGTCGTTGTGACAAGACCCGTGGCCAGTCCCTTCTTCCGGGCTGATTCGACAATGTTCCTGAGCGGCCGTCCCGTAAGGGAATCCCCGCGAACGGTAGCGGGTGACATCCCGATAACGCCGTTGTTCGTCTTGACACCGCAGGCATAAGCGGTTGCCGCGGCGGCGGAATCCGTTATCATGGCGTTTGCCGAGTATGTTCTGCACCGGCCCTGCATGGGCAGACGGTCGATATTGAGTTTACCATCCGTCCCGACCGTCATCGCCCGTATAGCCGACCAGATTGGAATGGAGCATCCGTCCGGGACAATGAGGATGACATTCCTTCCCGCCGGGGCAGAGGAAGCTAACATCATGAAACACATTACCATTACGTCAATTTTTTTCATGAAACTGCATTCCTTTCAGAAGCGTTGTGATAAACACCTTTTACGTTGATATAAGCTGTCAAGGGTCAGCGCGAAGTACCGATCCCCGATTAATGATTCGGGGACATGCTTACATGCTGACGACCCTCCAAAATCCACGATGATTTGTATTGTAATGCGTTGATTATAAATAGAATATAGACCATTAAAGCCTGTGAATTTATAAACCCCTTTGAAAAGCCCCGCGGTCACAACCGGTTTTCGGAAAAAGAATGGGTGCTGTCCGAGCGAGCCGAAGGCTCGTGAGTTCACACATTCCCGAAAAACGGGCCGTGACCGTGGAAACAGGCTTTTCACGGGGTGCCCTTTCCTTGGTTACTTCCTTTTGGCACGCAAAGGAAGTAACATCTATAGGAAGTAACATCTAAAAAGTATTTTTTTTTAATAGGTGCTGTCCGGAACATCTTCACCTGATCCCTCAAAATCCATGACTTTTTATTGTAACAAACAGCATAACACCTTTTTGGAGTTTC
>JAJFUH010000071.1 GCA_021372535.1 bacterium | reverse complement strand
TTAATTGGATTTTGGGTTAATGCATTCATGCATAATTCGCACAAGTTTTCGGGCAGATGCTGCCCAATGCCGCTTTTCCATGATTTCAGAAGATTCATTGCAGGAGTATTTGCATAGATGACAGACCCATCGGGAGTGACACGCATCACTGGGTTTGGATTTTCGGCAGGGAATTTTGCAAGTTTCCTTATTTCTTCTTCGGCCAGCCTGCGCTCGGTAATATCGATTGAAAGGATACAGATACCTTCGGGAACGGAATATATACCTAGTTCAAACCATGATTGTGAGTTATCGGGATATATAAATTCATTCTCGATACTGCAGGATGTCTGTTCCTCCATACAGCGCTTTAATACGGCAAACATATCCGTTTTTTCGATGCCGGGATAACATTCCATCATTGTATGTCCCAAAAGTTCTTCCTTTGACTTTTTTCCATGAACGGCAGAAGCATCGTTAACGTAAAGATAACGCCAATCATAGGCGATAATCTGGCAGCCTTCCAGCATACTGTTGAGAGTATTACGGTAGCGCGCTTCGCTTGCACTGAGCGCGGATGTACGTTCATCTATTCTTTTTTCCAGTTCCAGGTCCAACGCTGTCATACCCCTGTTCATCTCCATTAATTCTTCATGGAGCAGAGTGATGGTCTTGCGCGCTTCTTCGAGCTGCTGCCTGAGGCTTTTTGTACTCATGATATGCGGTCCTTTACGATAACAATAGTGGCATCGTCATTGTCTCTGGCAAGCGACCTCAGCAGATTTTGGGCAATAGTTGCTGCTGGCTCTGCCCTGAGCCCGGGGAAATCGTCCCATCGCCAGTGCGACCGTATCCCGTCGGAATAAAGGGCCATGAGAGAACCGACACTCCATGTATGCTCGGTAACAACCGGTTTCACAGACTTTAAACCGATAATGCCGCGTCGAACGACAAAATTCACGGGCTCGGCACAGCCCAAAAATTTTACATCGATATTTCCCAGAGAGGCATAAGTCAGTTTCTCACGTCCCCAGTCAAACTTCGCAAGAGCCATGACAACCCCTCTTGTGGCGCGGCATGAACGCTCGACACCTCTGAATAATTCTTCGAAGGATTGATCATAATGTGTTTCCACATACTGACGGGCTTTTTCAGAAGCGCGGTGCGCAAACTGGCCGTGACCGAGTCCATCGATAACACCGGCAAGCAGATTTTCATCCCATTTTTTGATTACATATGCATCGCCATTTACATCCATTCTAGGGTACATCCGTGTCGCGGCGCCAACATCAAGAGGACAAGCCTTCATGCTCTGGTTTTCATTTTTTAACCGCCGCGTGCACACTATATATGTACCGGCGTTCTTACCGATGTCCGATGTGATATTAAACTCATCCATCAACCGGTTGACGGTTCCCAGTCCATATCCCAGACTGCCTGCCGTCGAATAACCGTCCCCAATAGCCTGTTCGACATCGACAATACCGGGGCCGGTATCCCGGGACTCGATTTTTATTCCGGGAGGTCCATTTTCATCGAGCGGCGTAAGCGTCAGCGTCCCGTTTCGGGCATATTTGATAAGATTTGCAGCAAGCTCGCTTATGACGATGACGATTTCTTCAGATACTTTTTCATCAAAACCGATGGACAATGCCATGGTTTTTGTAATTCGGCGCGCTTCTGCCGCTTCACTGCTATGCGATATGTTTATTATTTCCTGCCGCACCGGATTGTTCATATTGTTTTTTCAACCATTTCCGAACCGTCACCGTCGTGCCTTTCCCGACCTGTGACTGAATTTCCAGTTCTCCCATGAGCCGTTTTGATCCGGGTAAACCAAGCCCCATACCTTTACCGGTCGTATAACCCATCTCCATCGCCTGATCGATATCTTCAATTCCCGGTCCCTGGTCGATAAAGATCAATTCAATGCCGATGCTATCGGATATTTCAAGGATATGCCAGAGCATGTCTCCATGTCCGGCATAATGGTATACGTTCCTTGCCAGCTCGGAAGCCGCGGTAACAATCCTGGTGACATCTGTAATGCCAAATCCGCATTCGCAGGAGATTTCACGGACTGTCTTTCGAACAGCGACTATATCACCCTCTGATTCAATTTTTACTGTGCCCTCAGGCATTACTGTCATGAACATTACCCCCATCACCGCCATTCGAAAGTATCTTCAGCGCCCTGTCCACATCGAGAGCGGTTTGAATATTCCCGAGTGTCAGACCCAGTTGAGTTGCGGTAATGGCAACATCGGGCTGCATTCCCGCGATTATCGTGCGCCCTCCCATCAGTTTGAACATCTGGGCTGTCTCGACGATCGTCCGGGCGAAAAAGGAATCGAATGTCATAACCGTCGAGATATCAAGAATCAATCCTTTCGCTTCGTAGGTCTCCATCGTATGGAGTACCTTGTCCTGAAGAAGTGAAATCGTATCATCATCAGGATCGGGAGGAACCGTGACAAGTAGCATATCAAATATTTTTACGACCGATAGTTCGATTGATGCCATTATCCGTTCTCCTTTGAATTATTTTTTTGCAATCGATAGATCGAGATAATCAAGAGCAACCTTGAGACCCGCCGACAGGGAGGATTTTGTGATAATATCCGACAGATCGACGCCCAGGTGTACGAGCGTCTGGGCTATTGCGGGACTCACACCGGTCACGATGACCTTTGTGCCTAAAAGAGTCGCCGCAGTGACAGCCTCGATGAGATGATGGGCGGTCTGTGTATCGAGAGCCGGAACTCCGGTAATATCGATCAATCCCACCGGCGAGTTGGTCTGCACGATGGATGTCAGAAAACGATCCATGAACTGTTGAGTCCGCTCGCTGTCGATGGTGCCGATAAGGGGTGCAACGATAATACCGTCCAACACCTTCAGAACAGGTGTCGAGAGCTCGAGAATTTCCCTGGTCTGCATGGATATGACTTCCTCCCGCCTCTTTCCCTCGGCTATTTCGTTCGCGAGCTGCCCGTTTGCCATTTCAAGGTCTTTCACGGTTCCTTCAAGGCGTTCGCGGTGCTCCCGCAGTTCGACCTCGGACTGGCGGAAAACCATGAAGACATAGATGAGCAGAACGAAATACGCCATGTTCCTGACAAAGTGCCAGAGCCACCATTCTATGTCCCATACCGCTGAAAACGGAAAAAGGATAGCCGCCGAGCCGCTCAACAGGCAGAACAGGGTAAAAAACCTTCTTTCTTCGGTTGCCTGATTACGAGAGTGCCAGAAATACAGCCCCGCCAGCAGGAAAAAAACGCCCCCCAGAATATTCATGGCCATGGCGACAGGTGTAAAAGCACCCTCAATTACCATTACAGGAAACGTAGCACGGGAAGACACCGAGAGTATCGCGAGGATGAGGGTGCCAATCGCTGTCACGACAGGCAGGAATCCGGTTTTTGTCGATATGACGGGGTGATCCGACAGCCAGACCATGGCGAACAGAAAACCACCGGCCAGCATTGCTGCGCTGTGCAACCAGACAAACCCCTGCCCCGGATAGACCGAGCCATGGAATCCATCCAGTATGCCCATGCAGATCAGCCCGGATGAGATGAAGACATACGATGGATTTTTCCTGTGTTTAAATTGTAAATAGAGGAGGACAGCCACCGATAAGCCTGCGAATACTCCCATGGTCTCGGTGAACGAGTGGAGAGGTAACTGGGTAAATATCCAATCGGGCAATATGAAAATACATACAATGGTTCCCGTAATCATAGCGATGGAACCATAGTACAGCAGTCGAATAAAACTATCGTCCATACGGGAAGTATCCATATCAACTTCCTTTTTTCGAGGCAATTTCCATATTCAGAAATTCCAGCGCCGTCCGCAAACCCGCCGACAGGGACGATTTTGTGGTAATATCCGTCAGGTCGACACCCAGGTGTACGAGCGTCTGGGCTATAGCAGGGCTCACACCGGTAACGATAACCTTTGTGCCGAGAAGGGTAGCGGCAGTGACAGCCTCGATGAGATGCTGCGCTGTCTGTGTATCGAGCGTGGGCACACCGGTAATATCCATAAGGGCAACCGGTGAGTTCGTCTTCACGATAGTGCCGAGAAAGCGCTCCATAAAGCGCTGGGTACGCTCACTGTCGATAGTGCCGATGAGCGGCGCTACAACCACGCCGTCCATTATCTGGAGAACCGGTGTCGAAAGCTCGAGGATTTCCAGGTTTTGTCTGGATATTATTTCCTCCCGCTGCTTTCCCGCTGATATTTCATTCTTCAGTTGTTCGTTGATTTTTTCCAGAGCTGCTGTTCGTTCCTGTACGAGTTGCTCAAGATGTTCACGGTGTTGAGCCAACTCTGCCTCAGATCGTTTGCGATCAGTAATATCCCAGAAAATTCCCAATACTCCTGTCACCGCACCCTTTTCATTCTTTACAGGCTTTTTTATGGTGTTGACCCAGCGTTCCTCTCCGTCTTGGATATACTTCTCCTCAATTTCCCGTGTTTCACCGGAATCCATGACCTCTTTATCGTCAGCACTGTATTTTTCGGCTAATTCTTTCGGAAATAAATCGAAGTCGGATTTACCGGTTACTTCTTCAGGCAAGAGCCCCAGATCGCTGGCCATGTTCATATTGCAGGAAATCCAGACCGAATTCCTGTCTTTATAGAATACTTTCTGCGGTAGTGTTTCCAAAAGGGTCTTATATTGAGTCTGGCTCTCGTTCATCATTATTGTCCTCCTCGTCAGTTATTTTTTTGCAATTCCCGCAATCCCGGAGCTGATATAGGTATGATTCGCTAAAACCTTACGAATAGCTGTAACAAGTTCTTCTTGAGCACAGTCTTTCAGAATGTAACCGGAAGCTCCCGCATGAAGCATCCGTATCACAAACCGGCTGTCCGAATAAAAGGAAGCGACGATCATTTTGATATCCGGTGTTTTCATGATGCATTGCGATAATTGATGATTGCCAATCAAATCAACTAAATCCGAATCGATGACAATAACATCCGGTTTTAACATGGACAGGAGATGAACAGTCAATTCGCTGTCTTCTGTTTCGGCTATCACGCGCATATCGCTCTCTTTTTCCAGCACCGAACGGTAACAGCTCCGAACATTTCTGTCTGTATCAACCAATACAATAGTTATTGTCTTTTGGGCACACATTTATACTTCGTTTCCAATAAAAGTGAACGAGCTGCCACGCAGCAAGCTACAAGGAATTCTCTCGAATAAAGGTGGGCTGAATAATTGAAATTATTTATTTCATGATATAACAATGCACCGCAAAGATCATGAAAACAATCGGGAAGATTCTGATTGGGAGTAAGGAAAAACCTGATAAGGTATCAGGTGAACACCTGAGAGTGAGAAAGAAAACTGTTTGCGATAGTGGATGATATATCTTTTATTATCAAATTGTTATATGGATATCAACCCTGTGCGTATGGCATATTTGGTAAGATCTACAGGATTATGAATGTTCAGTTTATTCATAACATGCTGACGGTGCGTATCTACGGTTTTCACGCTTATATGCAGTGCTGAAGAAATCTCTTTGGTGTTTTTACCTTGCGCGATCAAGCGCAGTACCTCTCTTTCACGGGGAGTGAGCCGGGTTTTCAACATATCGCTATTACCCGTATTCTTCATATAATCATCAATAAAATTTACAAGCAATTTTTGAGCTATATATTTCTGGTTTGAAGCCACGGAACGGACTGCAGAAAGCATTTCATCGAGGGTGCAATCCTTGACAAGATATCCGGTCGCTCCCGCGTCCAGCATTTCGACGATAAACCGTTTGTCGGCATACATCGACAGCGCGAGTACCCGAATGGAGGGTACTCCGGACAGTATTTCCTTTGTGGCTTCGATGCCGTTCATATCCGGCATTCCGATATCCATTATGATCACATCGGGTTTGAGCTTACAGGCCATCTCTATCGCGGTTCTGCCGCTGTCGGCCTCGCCAACCACATCGAAGTCAGGTTCCTTTTCAAGCAATGCGCGTATGCCATCCCGTAGAATCTTGTGGTCGTCGGCAAGCAGGATTGAAATTTTCATGGCTGCTCCTGTTTTTTCTGTGTTGTCTTTTTTCCCAGCGGCGCAAAAAGAGAAATACAGGTTCCACGACCCGGTTTCGAGTCAATTTCCATACTGCCCCCGAGATGATCCAGCCGCTCATGGATACTGAAAAGGCCAAATCCGCGTTCCAGGTACCGGTTATCCTCCAAACCTTCCTGAAAACCGACGCCGTCATCATCGACAGTAATGCAAAGCGTACCCTTTTCCCTGAAAACGGAAACCTTCACACAACCTGCACAGGCATGCTTGATGACATTCATCAGCAGTTCCCTTGTTGATCGGTACAGAAACCTTTTACTATCATCATCCATGTCTTTTGTCGATGAATCGCTTCTGAAATCGATCACAAGCCCATGGTCTTCCGCCATTTTCTCACAGAGCCATTCAACCGCCGGTTCAAAACCCAGCCTGTCCAGAATGGGGGAGCTCAATTCAAATGTTATCGACCGCGTACATTCGATCGTCTCTTCGAGCAATGTGCGGATTTCTTTATTCAATACCGCTGCCTGTTCAGTATCTTTCAACTCCTGCAGCGTCGCAAGTTTCATTCTGATGACCACAAGCGCCTGGCTGATCATGTCATGGAGATACGCTGCAATCCGCCTGCGCTCGCGGTCTTCGGAAGCGGTCAATTCCAGCGCAAGCGACCGGAGTTTCTTTTTATCCTCCCGGAGCGCTTTCTCTACCCGCTTACGTTCTGTCACATCTCGTGAAATCCCCTGAAATCCTATAATTTTATTCCCTTTGCTTATCCGGGCAGCGCTGGTTTCGAAATACTTCATCGCACCATCTTTAATGATAACCTCAAAGGGGAAATCCTGCAAAGGATCGCCTGTCATGTAAAGCTTGTGGAAAGCATAGATGACTTTTCTGCGCGATTCTTTTATGGTGTAATACCTGAAGTTCATCCCTATCAGCTCAGCCTTGGTGTACCCGGTGAGATACTCTGCCGCTCTGTTTACATTCGTGAAATTACCTTTCAAATCAAGGGTGTAGACAAAATCGGTGGAGTTATCGAACAGATTCCTGTATTTTTCCTCCGAATCTTTGAGCGTTTCCTCTGCCTGCTTGCGCTTGGTGATGTCGCGGATAAATACCGTATACAGTTCATGACCACTTTCTGTAAAATAGCTGCCGGTTATTTCTACAGGAAATATTGTGCCGTCTTTTTTACGGTGAAGACGTGAAACGATTTGTGTTATGCCATCATGAATTGCAGCCGTAGTCTTTTCCGGTTCAGCAGAAACATCATATATGGTCATGCGCAGTAACTCTTCTCTGGAATAACCGTAGAGCTTTGATGCGACAGGATTTGAAGCAAGAATGTTTCCCGTTTTTCTGTCGACAATAAAAATCCCGTCCCATGCATTGTTGAACAGGTTACGGTAGCGTTCCTCGCTCTCGCGCAGCGCCTCCTCGGCGTGTTTACGTTCGGTGATATCGTGCATGGTGGTGATTATACATTGTTCACCGCTGATCTCAATCTCTTCAATAGACATACTGGCCATGTGTATATTCCCGGATTTTGATCTTACCTCCAACTCGAATTCACGTACAAATCCTTGCTTCTTAAATAATGAAACGGCGCGCTGACGGTCTTTCGTACTCAACAAATTCAGCTCGAGTGAACTTTCCCCGAGTACTTCCTCCCGGCTGTATTCAAAAAGACTCTCCCACGCGTCATTGACTTCAAGAATTTTACCGTCAGCGAGCCGGCTGACGATAACCACATTGGGACTGGAGTGGAAGGCTTTTGAGAATTTTTCCTCTGATAGTAATAAAGCCTCTTCCGCCTGCTTTCGCTCGGTGATGTCGCGAGTCGATAATTGAAGAGATATGATTTTCCCCTTTTTGTCGTATTCAAAAGGAGATACTCTCGTTTCATAGAATGACAGCGAACCATCTGGCCCTTTTTGTGAATATTCGTATTTGGTTGTCGTTCCGGTTTCTTTTGAAATCCTTATAGCTTTTCGAACTGATTTAAGCTGATCTTTCGATTCATACCATTCTTCGTCAAAAACATTGCGACCGATGACAATTCCGCTGGTAAAACCCTTATCGAGGCGATTAACATCGAATATTGTCCCATCTCTTTTTATAAACACCAAAAAATCTGGATTGCTTTCAACAGCAGAACGAAATTTTTTTTCGGATTCTCTTAAAGCTTCCTCTATACGTTTACGCTCGGTGATGTCTATTCCCTGTAGTATCCGGTAATCGGTTGTCTTACCATCTTTTATAATATCAATAACATTGAATTCAACGGTGCGTTCTTCTCCGTTTTTCCGTGTTATGATATATTCTTCCGATATCACATCGATTTCTCTCTGTCGCACTCTTCTGCTCAATTCACTGACATGTTTCCGGTATTTTTTATCCGGAAACAGCTTGGGCATCCATGCTTCTCTATCAGGAACTTCCCTGTGAGAATACCCGGACAGCTTTTTCATGGCATTATTATAACGGATAACCTTCTCCTGCGTGCTGATTACAAGAGTTGGTATCGGACTGTGTTCATAGGTCTCCCAAATCTTTGTAATATTTTCTTCATCGGAACATTCTTTCGATTTCCTCTTTCTTCTTTCAGATGTTCCTTCAGCAATTATTTTTCGCAGTTCTTGCAGTTCGGTAATAAGCTGAGCTTTTGTTTTTTTCGTATCTGCCATTATAATAAACCCATGAATACAATCTGTTTTTGTCTTGGAAGAAGAATGTCACTCCACTAGCTATGATACGATAATATCCCATGTTTTAATGAGAAGCCATGGGATAAAGTACGCTTCAAAAAATCGGTCAAATCATGGAATACTTCATAACCTGACCTCAAAATAACTCAGGAGGCGATTCGAATTTGAAATATGGGTACCTTTAATAATTAATTTTGTGGTGAGCGAATTATCAATAAGTTGCATTTATTTCTCAAAGCCCCCTTCCTGCCCTTCGGGCTGGCTGGATATTACTGTGGCGCAACGACTTCCCGTGCCCTCCGGGGAAAAGGGAATGTGGAAAAGGGGGCAGTAGTATAAACCGGAATGACTTGTCAAATACCTTGCATGATAAAGAGAGAAGCACATAATACCATAAATAATGTGATAAACTCAACAGTGTCCGGTTAAATTACATTTCAATTTGTATAATGTATTGTAAACGTTATGGTTTTCAATGAATCTGCACAATTCCCGATGTAATATCTCTTATTATTTACAACAGCCCCCTTCAGCGCTTACGCGCCTGTTTCCCCGGAGGGGGCAACAGATTGTGGTGCTTGCAGTTATGTCCTGCCCTCTTGAGGGGGAAGGATGTCACGAAGTGACAGAAAGGGGGCTTTTTTAAAATTTAACCGGACAGTTCTGTGATAAACCGTGTTTTAATAAAACATTGTATTCTAACCAAGTCAAGCGAAATAGTGAATGAATACTCCCCTTTCTTTTCCTGCCCATTTATTCAACAATTACTATATCTATTAAATAACAATGTGTTATACCATGACAAGCTGTTACCGGAATTCAATTCACAGTGGACACATTGTCATCAGCCTGACAGTACCGCCTTACATTTCCTGGCAGATACACTCTGCCATGTGCCCCAAAAAAACAGCCAAACCATACGATGGTTTTCATCGTATCCGTTCCCCCTCTTCGTCATTTCCTTTCCATCAGAACCTCGTCAATAACCTCCGGAATTTTCGATGGCATAAAATGTGGTTTCGCAGGAGAGAACAAGGCTCCAGGTTTCAACGCCTTTTCGTTTTCTTCGGGACTGGCATCTTTTGAGAGAATTTTCCTCTGTAGGTTTATAATTCTTTGTTTCTCTTGATTGTTTTTACAAGCGACAGCCCATTAACGACAGGTATGACAAACACAGAAGGAAATGAAAAGAACGGCAAACACTGTGATGATTTTCGATAATGAATATTTTTCACAGAGTTATTGCTTCGGTGGTTAAACAGTGACATAAGATTGTGTCATGCCGAACTTGTTTCGGCATCTATTCCAAATATCAGTATCATTATTTATTCGCCGGAGCAGTATTGATACCGCTTATAGCGTACATGTTTTGAGGAAATTGAGGAATAAAAAAAGGTTCATCTGTCTGATAAAAGATGAACCTGCCAGAAATATTAGTATAAAAGAGCGCGATAAAGGAAGAGACTGTCAATGCTGACTTAACATCAGTCTTGGATGATAATGGTATTGCATAATTACTGTTTCCAGCCCCCGCCAAGCGAGCGATAAAGAGAAACGACAGCTCTCAGTTGTTGCTGACGGTCGTTGACACTGCTCAGCCGTGCGGATAACAAGCTCTGTTGAGCATTGAGTACTTCCGTATAGTTTGCGGAGCCGTAGGTAAGCAATTCTTTCGTGTAATCGACCGATTGAATCAACGCCTCGAGCTGCGATCCCCGGAGCTGTGCCTTGCTGACAGAAGACTGGTATGAACCCAGCGCATTCTGAACCTCATTTCCCGCGTTTAACAGAGTACTCTTGAAATTCAGTAAAGCCTCTTCCTGTTGCGCTCTGGCAACTTTCAATCTGGTGATATTTGCTTTTTTATCGAAAACAGGCTGTGCCAGTCCGCCAACAATGTTTGCGGCAAACGAACCCGGATCAAATAATTCATCCAGTTTAACCGCCGCAAGTCCGCTCGATGCGGTAATAGTCAGTGAAGGATAGAAATTTGCATGAGCGTTTTTAGTCATTTCATATGCCTTGATAACCAGGAATTTCGCTTCCATGACATCGGGACGGTTTTCGAGCAGCATGGCCGGAATGCCGATTTTCATAACCGGCACCGGGGGTTGTTTTTCGATTGTTCCCCGTTCGATGGCAGACCCTCCGTTGCGCCCCACGAGGAAGCAAAGCGTATTCTGGGTTTCCAGAATTTCCTGTTGTATATCGGGGATAGTTACTTCGGCGGCATACCGCATCGCTTCACTTTGCATCACCGCGGCGCCGGTTACTTTACCGCTTTCTTTCATCGCTGTCATGGTGGCGACCAGATCGATGTAGTTCTGCACCGTTTCTCTGGTAATCGCCAACTGGGCGTCCAATGCCAGAAGGTGATAGTATGCGCTGGCGATATCGGCTATCAAACGGGTCTGTACCGCTTTTCTGCCCGCATCGGAATAGAGGAAATTGGCGTAATATGCCCGCTTGGTACTTCGCAGCTTACCCCAGATATCCACTTCCCAGCTCGACTCTAATCCCAGTTTATAATAATTACTTTCGCGAGGGCCGTCCGGATTGATCGATTCGGAATTCCGATTATACGTTCCTGCGCCTGCCGCCGTTAAATCCGGCAGTAGCGCAGCCGTGCTCTGTTGAAGATACGCCTCGGCTTCAGCAACTTTCTGTACAGCAATCTGCAGGTCGAAATTGTGCTCAAGCCCCTCTCCGATGAGTTGTTGCAGATGCTCGTCAGCGAACAGCCCGTTCCATGGCATATCCGCCAATGATGTCGTTCCCGTGGACGGTGTATTGCCAAAAAGACCGTCGGTTTCAACAGCCTGAGGCGGCAGGCACCGTGTCGTTCCGCATCCGGCGAGTGCTACGGTTAACGAGAGCGTGAGGAGTATGATTTCATAACGTATTTTCATAAATATTCTTGTCTGTTAAAACATGCAATTGTTCTGCCGATTATCCGGCGTCGGTCATCCCTGTGTTAAGGCTTTCTGAGCATTTCCTGGATATTTTGGAAAATCACAAACAAGACCGGTATAACCAGAATCCCGATCATTGTTCCAACCAGCATACCGCCAACCGCGCCGGCTCCTATGGAATGGTTTCCGTTAGCGCCTATACCGGCGCTGATAACCAACGGAATCAGACTCACGATAAACGAGAACGATGTCATCAGAATCGGGCGTAACCGGGCGGTTGCTCCATTGATTGCCGACTGCACGATGGTCATTCCGGCACGACGGCGCTGCAAAGCGAATTCCACTATCAGAATAGCGTTTTTCGCCAGTAAACCGATGAGCATTATCAAAGAAATCTGGAGATAGATATTGTTTTCCACGCCCATCATCCATGCAAATATGAAAGAGCCCGATATACCGATGGGAAGTGTTAAAATAATGGAGAACGGCAGAATAAAGCTTTCATACTTGGCGCACAGCAAAAAGTAAACGAAAATAAGACTCAGAATAAATATCAGCTTGGACTTGCTTCCCGAGACAATTTCTTCCCGGGTGGAACCTGAAAACTCATATCCATAACCTTGCGGTAATGTTTGCGCAGCGATTTCCTTAACTGCATTGATAGCCTGCCCGGAACTGAATCCCGGATTGGGTCCGCCGTTAACCGAAATCGATGTGTACATATTGAATCGTGTAAGACTCTCCGGGCCATAAACACGTCTGAACGAGATAAACTCCGTAATCGGAGCCATATCGCCTGACGATGTTCGTATGAAAATATTGTTCATGTCTTCCGGGTTGCCGCGATATTGGGGCTCGGATTGCAACAAAACGCGATACTGCTTCCCGAAACGATTGAAGTCCGATGTGTAATACCCTCCGACATATCCCTGCAATGCCGATAATACCGAACTTACGGATAATCCCGACTGCTTGCACCTGTCGGCGTTGACATCGACCTGATATTGCGGGAAATTGGTATTGAAGGCGGTTGTGGCATATTGAATTTCCGGGCGCTTTCGGAGTTCATCCAGAAAACGGTTGGCATTCTGTTCAAATACTTTGATATCGCCGCCTGTTTTATCCTCAAGTTTTAGTTCGAATCCTCCCGCCATACCAAAGCCCGGAATCATACCGGGCGTAAAGAACATGACCCGTGCCTCGTTGAAACCGGCCGTCGCCATATAAAGCCTGCTTATGACGTTATTGATTTCATGTTCTTTCTCTTTTCGTTCCTT